>JBDSHD010000055.1:0-6151 GCA_039918655.1 Dehalococcoidia bacterium
GGCTATACTCCGTCCACCTAAACAGCAAAGCACCGACATCATCGACCAGCCAGGAGAGGACCTATGAGCAGCAGTCAGATCTTGTGGAGCGGATCGTGAACTACTTGCATCACGGAAGGGGCGAAGAGCTTTGAGGAACTCTGGCGGCGCGCTAAGCGAGATGCGCGCCACAGCTCTTGCTAATCCTCTCAGCATTTGACGCCCATTTTGACGCCCAAAGGGCAATGAAGAGACGGGACGAGAGGGGACGAAGCGTCATCACGAGAACAGATTACAGGTACGAAACGGTGACAAATGGCACGAGAAGGGACGGGTTAACACCAAGTCCGGAAGACTTTTAATCCGGGAGTCGTGGGTTCGAATCCCACCGGGCCCTCCATAGGCACTCTTTCTCCGGTCACTTCTTCTCCCGGTTTCGCACTAACTTCTAAGCCTGGAGAGGCTCCGTAAGCTTGACGCTGAACCGGCACCTCTATGAATAGGGGCCAAATGGACTCCGGCAACGTGCCTTAACGCCATTATGGGCTTGTTGTGCTAATGGTCCAAGATTGGCATGCGATGGAGGGTACTGGGCTGGTGCATGTGTGAAGTCATGATAGAGGATTGGAAACTACTCAAATGAGCCTGCAGCGGCTGCGTTGGCTGACGATCGCCATCGCGATCGGCTTCCTGATCATGGTGCAGGGTCTTGCGATGGGCTTTGTAATGCCAACCTTTGGGCGGCCGTATGGTCACGCTGTATCGATCGGCGGGTTTAGCGCCGGAATCATTGTGCTGGCAACAGTCCTGTACAACACGATCGACCGCATGCAGTCCCGCATCGTGCGGCAAAATGAGGAGTCGGAAGCGCTGTACGAGATCGCAGTTGACATCGCAGCACTGGATGATGAACGGGAGGTCCTCCGGTCAATCGTGGACCGGGCGCGGGAGATGCTGAACGCCGACGCGGCGTCGCTGTGCCTGGTGGGACCATCGGGCGCGCTCGCACCGGCAGCTCACACCGGCGTAGCGGGAGCGTTTCGAGGGTCTGTGGCAGGCACCAAGGGAGATTCGAGCCCGATGAGAGACCAGGCGCAGACAAGCGAATGTCCACTGGCAGACCCCACCCTTTACAGCATATCGGCAGACCTAACTGTGAGAGGAAAGCGGACCGGCGAGCTGCACGTGTCGAGGCCGGAGGCGGTGACTTATGGTGACGACGAGGTGCGCTTTCTGAGGGCGATGGCGGATCTGGCGGCAATTGAAGTGCAGAAGAGCAAGCTGATGGAGCGCGATCGGCTGGCAGCGGTGCTGGAGGAACGGGAACGCCTGGCACGTGAGATGCACGATACCCTGGCCCAGGTGCTGGGGTACCTGCACCTGAAATCAGAGGTGGCGCAGGCAGGCCTGAGCGCAGGGGACCAGGAAAAGGTGCAGAAGGAACTGGCAGAGATCTCGGCTGTTTCACATGAGGCTTACGCAGACGTACGGGAGGCGATCCTGGGTCTGCGGGAGACTGTTTCGCAACGGCGAGGGTTCGTAGATGCGTTGAGGGAATACACCGTCAAGTTCAGCCATCAGGCCGGTGTACCTACCCAGTTCGAAATCCGCGACTGCGAAACGCTTGAGTTGGCGCCAGAGGCCGAAGTGCAGCTTATGCGCGTGATCCAGGAGGCGCTGACGAACGTGCGCAAGCACTCGGGCGCACGGAAGGCCTGTGTGCGCCTGGACCGTCAAGAAGGTTTGCAGATTACGATTGAGGACGATGGGAAGGGGTTTGACCCAGGCGCGCTGGATAATGACCGCGACCGCTTCGGCCTGTTCACGATGCGAGAGCGAGTGGAACGGGTAGGTGGTCAGCTGCGGATTGACTCCGTCCCGGGCGGAGGGACGAGGGTATGCGTGATATTCTCTGACGCGGAGGCCAAGTCATGAGTGCAATCCGTGTAGTGCTGGTTGATGATCAACAACTGTTTCGCAAAGGGGTTCGCGCGCTCCTCGAAGAGGACGGCGGGTTCGAGGTCGTGGGGGAGGCAGGCAACGGTGCACAGGGGCTGGAGACCGTCCTTGCCACTCACCCAGATGTTGTCTTGATGGACGTGCAGATGCCGGTCTGCACAGGTGTGCTGGCAACCCGGAACATCAAGGCTCAGTGCCCGGACATACGCGTGATTATGCTCACGGTGTCGGACGTGGACGATGACCTGTTCGACGCGATCAAGGCCGGGGCGGACGGTTACCTCCTGAAGGACCTGAAGCCCGAAGACTTGTTCCAGATGATCAGGGGAGTCCTGGCGGGAGAGACGCCGATTTCGCCACCGGTGGCCGGCAAGCTGCTCGGCGAGTTCCGGAAGCGCCCGTGGCGCGAGACCGCCCCGACAGCGGGATCGCAGCTAACGGAGCGGGAAAAGGAGATCCTGCAGTTCGTCGCAGCGGGTCAGAGCAACGCGGAGATCGGGTTGCGGCTATATATCGTGGAGGGGACGGTAAAGAACCACCTCCATAACATCCTGGAGAAGCTGCACCTGCAGAACCGGGTGCAGGCGGCGGCATTTGCCATCCGGGAAGGACTGGTACAGCCGCCTGGCGAGACGCCCGAAGAACGCTAGACATCCCGATCGCCTGTATCCGGGAGTGTATCTCTCCTGTATCAGTGAGTCCGCAAAATACTGCCCGCTCTTATCCCGCCAATCTACCCTGAAGTAAATACACAGCGTTACCCCATCGGCCGTAGCATACGGTCAGGAGCAACTGAGAAATGCGCAGATCAAGGGTCGTGGTGCTGTATGTTCACCCATTGTTCGGTCAGGGGATTGGGCAGCTTTTGCGTTCGCAAAGGGACCTGGAAGTGACTTGCCTTCCCGTGTCTGAGGACCAACACGAGGAGCTGCGGCGTCTGCGCCCACGGGCGATCGTGCTGGAGGCGACGGAGGGAAGCATCCCCTGGGAGAAACTCCAGGACCTGCCGCCGGCGACTGTGATCCGCGTTGGACTGGACGAGAACACGATGGACATCTATCTGCGCCACCAGATCGTCAGCGCCGGTCCGGACAACCTCGTGGAAGCGATCCACTCGAGCCTCCGCCGCAAGGCGTCCTGATTTCATTCGCCCCTGTACCATCTGTCCCACTGCACATCGCCTCGTGTATCCAATATGTGACCGTAGGTTCATGCTTGCCGCTCTCTGGAAAAGCGAGACTTAGCTAGGTACGGAGGAGAGCAATGTCAACCGGAGAGATAACCGAGGCAACGTCGATGGCAAATGTGAAGCGCGGCGGCGGCCGCTTTCTGGATTCGGGACTGAACCGGATGATCATCTGGTCGGTCGCCCTCCTGGTGGTCTCCGTGTTGGGCTTCGCCGTGTACTACTACGTCGATCAGTCTGGGTCAGGTGACTCAGGGTTGGCGGCGCGGGAGCTGGCAGTCGCCGAGCAAGCCGTAAGAGACGACCCCACCAACATCACCAACCGCCTGGTCCTCGCGGACCTCTACTACGCGCGGCAGAACTACGAAGACGCTGCCACGCAGTACCAGGAAGCCCTGGCCATCAATGACAAGACCACTCTGGGCCACGTGGGCCTCGGGCGTGCACTGATGGGGACCGGAGACCTCGCCGGGGCTGCCGAGAACTTCCAGGTGGTCATTGACCTATCCAAAGAGGAGGACATCTCCGGGAAACTCGTGCAGAGTTCCTACTACTACCTCGGCAGCATAGCGCTGGAGCAGGAGAATCCCGAAGAGGCGGTGAAAAACTTAAAGCAAGCCACCGCGCTGGAGCGGAGCGACGCCGACGCGTGGTACCTCCTGGGCACGGCCTACCTGCAGAGCGGGAATTTGGATGAAGCGATTAATACCCTCGGTCAGGCGATCCTGTTCGTTCCGAACTTCACGGAGGCGTACGAGACGCTGGCCGACGCTTTTGACCAGAAGGGAGAGGCCGCAGGGGCGCTGTATGCGCGCGGCATGGCCGCTTATTCCAACGGGGACCTCGGAGACGCAGCCGACAAACTCGAAACCGCGATCGCTGCCGCCCCAAAGTTCGCGGAGGCGCACGCCGGTCTTGGACTGGTCCGCGAGAGCCAGGGCCAGAAGGACGCGGCGATAGTCGCCTACCAGGAAGCGCTGCAACTCAAGCCTGATAACTTCCTCGCCTCAAACGGTCTGGCCCGTCTGATCGGGGCATCGTCGGGGACGGACCTCCCGGCGAACCACCCAACGGCGGCGGCCGGCGAGGGCAGTGAGCAAGGGGTGACACCATGACCAGTACTGATTGGCCCGCACAGGATCCCGGATCGCCAGAGGGCGGACCTTCAGGATCCCGTTGGTCGACGGGACTGCGGATCGGGATCCTTCTCCTCATACTGATAGCGCTGGGCTGGGTGCTGCTAATCACCGGCCAATACTGCAGCACTGGCAAGCCGATAAGTGAGCTGCCGGGCGTGCCGGGGGCAGTGGACGATCTGTTTGACAACAGTTCATTCAGGTACGTGTCGTCGATCGAGGGGTTGCAGAACCCCATGGGTGTGGCCGTTGGCCTCGATGGCAGGGTTTATGTCACGGAGACCGGTGGCGCGCGCAAGATTCACATCTACGACAGCCTGGGGAAGCAAGAACTGGGGTCGTTTTCCCCGCCCGGCGCTGATACGGCGGACCGCGTTCCGATGTACGTTGCCGTGAATCCGGATGGAGACGTCTACGTCAGCGATCGCGGCGCCTCCAAGATCTTCATCTTCTCCCCGGACGGGACTCCGAAGGGAGAAGTGACGCCGCCGGGTGAGATGACAGAATGGGACCCGCTCGCGCTGACCTTTGACAAGGCAGGCAACCTGTACGTGGCGGATGTCACGCCGGACAAGCACCGGCTGCTCGTCATGGACGCGGCCGGCAAGCTGAAGCTGAGCTTCGGGACACAGGGGGAGAAAGAAGGGCAGTTCTGGTACCCGAACGGCATCGTCGTCGACGACGAGGGCCGGATATTCGTGAGCGACAGCAACAACGGTCGCATGCAGGCGTTCGACAAGGACGGCAAGTTCCTGTTCCTCATCAGCCGTGGCATGAGCAAGGGCGACCTGGCAATGCCGCGCGGCATTGCCATCGACACCGAGGGCCGGTTGCTCATCGTCGATACCACCCGCGGGTCCATCCAGGCCTACAAGGTCTCCGATTCCGCAGGGGCCGATACGGACGGCGCGCCAGTCGAGTTCAAGGGAGCCTTCTATGGCGACTCTGGCAAAAGAATATCCTTCCAGTTTCCGAACGGTATGGCCCTGGACGGCCACAACAAAGTCTACATCGCGGACCGCGGTAACAACCGTGTCTCGATATGGGAGTACTAAATCATGCACAACCCATTTCGCGTAGCCAACACCAACGGCAAGGGAGCCGAGCTCCAGGGGGGCGTGGCCGAGGTTCTCTTTGCCAGAATCAGAATGCCAGAAGGGAAGGAGGTGAAAAACATGAGAAAGACGACCCTTATCATCGGCATAGTTGCCGGTGTTGCGATGGTATTCATGGCGGGTCTGGGCACGAGCACACCGACGGCCTCAGCAGACAACGGGCCACACGTGGCCACGGGTTTAGACGCTACACCTGACAAGTGCGCCAGTTGCCACCGCATTCACACCAGCCAGGGCGAGGGCTTGCTGAAAAATGCGGGCACGATCGAAGGTTTCTGCTACTCGTGCCACGGCACGGGTGGGCCGGGATCTGACCTGGCGGCGCAGGAAGGGACATTCTACGGCGGGACGACTCCGGGTGCTCCGTACGGCGGCAAGACGGCGTCGGACACTGTGGGGTTGAGAGCGGGCGGCTTCGATGCAGCCCGTATCAACACCATAGACCCAACCCAGTCCATCTCTGGTGCTCCAGCCCCTACTGCCACCCCTGGGCCAGGTACGACGGTTACGATCGGCGTACTGCCAGTCACACAGCCGGTCAAGTCTAAGCACGCTATCGACGGGACGACGGCCGGGAAGATGTGGGGCAACGGGCTGACCGATTCAGGAGCCGGCCCCACCGCTACGCTGGAGTGCACTTCGTGCCACGACCCGCACGGCAACGGCAACTACCGCATCCTGCGGACGGTCCCGACGGGGTCAGGCGGGACGGGCTACACCGTTCCTGACACTTACCCGAAGACGCTGACGGACTACACCACTACCAACTACTTCAA
>JBDSHD010000056.1:0-4401 GCA_039918655.1 Dehalococcoidia bacterium
CCGAGTTCGCCGTAGTACTCGTGCTGGATGAGCAGGTTCATGATCTCGTTCGTGCCCGTCCAGATCATGTAGAGCCGCGCGTCGCGCAGTAGCCGCTCGATCGGGTACACGTTCGTGTAGCCGATCCCGCCCATGATCTGCATCGCGTGGTTGATGATCTGCCACGTCGAGTCCGTGGAGAACTTCTTCGCCTCCGACACCAGGCGGCGGACCCTCCCCGGTTCATCTCCAGCGTCCACGGCTCGGGCGGCGGTGTCGACGAGGGACCGGGCTGCGTCGAGCAGAGTGATACTGTCGGCCACCTTAAAGCTGACCCCCTCGAAAGCGCGTATCTTCTTGCCAAACGCCCGGCGCCGGTCGCTGTACCGTGCAGCGATCTCCAGCGCCGCACGCGCGGCCCCCAGCGCACCGGCTGCACTGGTCATCCGCTCGGGGATCATCATCTGGTTGAATACCATGGCGCCACGGTGCTCCCCGCCGATCGCGTTCTCCGCCGGTACCCGGACGTCCCGGAAATACACCCGCCCGGTGCCTCCTCCGCGCATGCCCATGAGCCCGTACACATGCTGCACTTCCACCTCGGGGCACCTCTCTACGATGAACGCGCTCAAGGACTCGTGGGCGGGGGCATTCTCCTGCGTTCGCGCGTACACCAGGAAGTAGTCCGCGCCCTCAGCACCAACGATGAATCGCTTCTTTCCGTTCAGGATCCAGTGATCGCCTTCACGCCTCGCTACTGTTGTCGCCCCGAAGAAATCGGAGCCTCCCCTCGGCTCGGTCAGCGCTTCCGCGACTGTCAGCCTCCCCTCGATCGCCGGCCGCAGCCAGCGCTCCTTCTGCTCAGGCGTGCCGAAGACGTTCAGCGCCTCACCGACGATGCTGACCAGGCTGTACAGGCACGGAAGGCTGGTACTGAGCACGCCGATCTCTTCCAGAGCCACGATCTCATCCGCCCAGCCGAGACCCCGGCCGCCGTACTTTGGGTCGAAACGCAGGCCCAGGAGCTTTCGACGGGCAGCCGCCTCCACGAACTCTCGCGGGTAGGCGACCTTGCCCGCATCCATGTCCAGGAGCAGCTGGCGCGGGATGTCGTCTCGGACAAACGCTCGTACTTCGTCCCGGAGATCCCTGCGCGCTTCTGTGAGCAACACGTCTTGCATAGCATCCCCCCCTTGCGGAGTGATTCGGACTGACCGGCGCCCGGGCGATACACCATTTCGGTTGATCCCGGACTGCCGCCGTCCAACGAACCACATTCTGCCCGGATGTTCAATCAGGCAATTGGAGCAATCGCCGTAAGACGTTGCCCCGCGTATCCGCCGCTCGCTCTCAACGCTAACGGCCTCGGAACGGCCTCAATACGACCGCGGCAACCCCAGCACGTGTTCGCCGATGTAGTTTAGGATCATCTCCCGCGACACCGGCACCGTTCGCAGCATCCGCACGTACGGCCACACCGTTATCAGGTCCACGTCGTTACTGAACCCGCTTCCCCCGTGCACTTCGATTGCGATGTCGCAGGCCGTTGTCGCCGCGTCCGCCGCAGCAAGTTTCGCCATGTTGGCGTAAGCCGCCGCCGTCTTCTTGTCCCCGCTATCCACAAGGCTCGCCGCATAGTGTGTCATCACCGCCGCCAGCTCCAGGTGCGTCTTCGCCTCCGCCAGCGGGTGCGCCAAACCCTGGTGCGAACCGATCGCCCTGTCGAACACTACTCGCTCGCGGGCGTACGCCACCGCCTTGTCCAGCACGAAACGCCCCAGTCCCACCGCCACCGCGGCCGCGCTGATGCGCTCCGGGTTCAGCGCGTCGAACAGGTACCTGCTGCCCCTGCCTTCCTCTCCCACGAGGTCGCCGCGCGGTATCCGGACATCGTCGAAGTACACCGCGAACTGCGTCTCCGGGTGGATTACCCCCATGTCCAGCGGCTGTAGTGTGATCCCTGCCGAGCGCCGGTCCACCACAAACAGAGAGAGGCCCTCACGCTTGTCGGGCGCCTCGTCGAAGGGCGTCGTGCGCGCTACGACCAGCAGGTAGTCCGACGCGTCGACGCCGGTGATGAACATCTTCTGGCCGTTCAGGACATAGGAGTCTCCGTCCAGCCGCGCGGAAGTGCTGGTGCGGAACGTGTTGGACCCCGCCGTTGGCTCGGTCAGCGCGAAGCAGAAGCGCGTCTCGCCCCGCGCCAGCGGCGGCAGGTAGCGCTCCTTCATCTCGCTGTTCCCGTACCGCGCGATGAGCTCCGCGTCCATCACGTTACCCACAACCATGAGCAACAGCGGAATCCCTTTGTGGCCCATCTCCTCGAGGAGCACCGCCATCTGCCGAAGCCCGAGTCCGCCACCGCCGTACTCCGGCGGGATCATCATCCCCAGGAACCCGCCCGCCGCAAGTTCCTGCCACAGCTCCTCCGTGAACTTCCCTTCGCGCGCCTTCGCCAGCCAGTACTCCCGGCCGTACTTCTTCGACACCTGCTGGACGAAATCACGGATCATCTTCTCTTCAGCGGCCGGTTCAATCACAGCGGCTCCCCTTTGCTCAAAACGAATCGAGACGCGGCCTATTGTATACAGAGCGCCGCCGAAGCGCTGAAGTGCCGTTCGGCCCCCGGAAATTGCACGGGTGCGAACCACGCGCCTACAATACCGTTCGCTGGCCGACGCAGTCCGCAGCTCACACCCGTCCCCCAACCGGGCCGATCAGCTAGAGGCTAACCAACTAGTGGAAACGTGGCAAACTCGCATAGACACCGCCTCTGACGCTTTCCGCGCCAACCGCGAAGGCATGCTGACGCTGCTCCAGGAGATCGAAGCGCAGCTCGAACTGGCACGGGCCGGCGGCGGCGAACGCAGCGTCGCTCGTCTCCGGCAACGCGGTAAGCTCCTGGTCCGCGAGCGCATCGAGCTCCTGCTCGATCCCGACTCCCCATTTCTCGAACTGAGCCCCCTCGCCGGCTATTACACCGACTACGCCGTCGGCGGCGGCCTCGTCACCGGCATCGGCGTCGTCTCCGGTACCGAGTGCGTGATCGCCGCCAACGACCCCACGGTGCTCGGCGGCGCGATCAACGCCGTCTCCATGAAGAAGACTGACCGCGCCCTCGCGATATCGCGGATAAACCGCATACCTTATGTCCAGTTCGTCGAATCGGCCGGCGCCGACCTTCGCCGCAGCGGCGACGACTCGGTCGAAGCCGAGATGCGACGCACCCTGGGCCACTTCGCCGAGAGCGGCCGCTTCTTCCACGACATCACAGAGCTCTCGGCAGCGCGGATTCCGACGATGTCGATCGTCTTCGGTAGCTCGACCGCCGGCGGCGCTTATCAGCCCGGCATGTCCGACTACAACATCTTCATCCGCGAACGCTCCAAGGTGTTCCTGGGCGGCCCGCCGCTCGTGATGATGGCGACGGGCGAACAGTCGAGCGACGAAGAGCTTGGCGGAGCGGAGATGCACGCCACCATGTCCGGTTTGGCCGACTACCTGGCGGAGGACGAACGCGACGCCATCCGCATCGCCCGCAACGCCATCGGCCACCTTAACTGGCGGAAGCTCGGACCGGGTCCGTCCCTGCCGCCGGACGAACCGCTGTACGACCCGGAAGACCTCCTCGGCATCCTGCCGCCGGACCTGCGCTCGCCGGTGGACATCCGCGAAGTCATCGGGCGGATCGTAGACGGCTCCCGCTTCGAGGAGTTCAAGCCGCTGTACGGCCGGACCCTCGTGACTGGCTGGGCGTCCGTGCACGGTTACCCGGTGGGGATCATCGCCAACAACGGCGTGCTTTTCTCCGAGGAGTCCGAGAAAGCGACCCAGTTCATCCAGCTCTGCAACCAGGTGGATGTCCCGATCCTTTTCCTGCAGAACATCACCGGCTACATGGTCGGCAAGGTCTACGAGCAGGGCGGCATCGTCAAAAACGGCTCCAAGATGATCAACGCCGTCTCCAATTCGAAGGTCCCGCATATTACCGTGATCATCGGCGCCAGCTACGGCGCCGGGAACTACGGAATGAGCGGCAAGGCCTACGACACCCGCTTCGTCTTCACCTGGCCCACCGGAAAGATCGCCGTCATGGGCCCGAAGCAGCTCGCGGGCGTGATGTCCATCGTCCGCAAGGCGTCGGCGCTCGCCAACAGCCGCCATTTCGACGCTGACGAAGACGCACGCCTGACAGCGGCTGTGGAGGAACGCTCCGAACAAGAATCCCTCGCCCTCTACGCCACCGGCCGCGTCGCCGATGACGGCCTCATCGACCCGCGTGACACTCGCACGGTCCTCGGGATCGCGCTCTCCGCCTGCCACAACGCCGAAGTCAAGGGCGCCGAAGGTTACGGCGTCTTCCGCATGTAACGATATGCCACGAATCACGAAGATCCTGATCGCGAACCGCGGCGAGATCGC
>JBDSHD010000057.1:0-12695 GCA_039918655.1 Dehalococcoidia bacterium
AGTTGTTCACCCGGTCGGCGTTCCTCACGGCGAAAATGCCTGCGAGGCTGGACAGCGACAGAGCGCTGATCATCTGGAGCGACTCGATGGAACCGGCAGAGTTGCGGGCGTCCGGGAGGTGATAAGCGCCGAACGCCGCCAGGAGTGCAATCATCCCGGCGAGGAGCACGGCGAGGCCGCCGTCCAGGAGCGTGGCGACAAGCATCGGCGCCGCGGCAACCGGGAGCATGAAACCGAGGTAAAGGCCGCTCGAGTCCGGAAGCGTCAGCGAGAAAAAGACGCGCGCGGCGGCGACCCAGAGGACGATGATCACGCCCAGCATTACCAATCGCCTTATCCCGATAACTTCGGGAGGCCGGAAGAGGTACAAGTAAAGACCAAACATCGACGCCGAGAGGATGGAGATGATGCCGGCGGCAAGAATGTCCGCAAAACCGAAGTGGTTATCGAGCAGTCCGGCACCCCGGATGCGTTCCAGGTCCTGCTCGGTTACGGTCTGGCCTTCTTCAGCGATCACTTCGCCGCCGTCGCTAAACGTTTTGAAGGCGATATCGCCGGACTCCAGGGACGCCTCGCCGGGTAAGACGGGAATAACAACGACGGCAAGCGCGACCGCCAACACCATGGTGAAGAAGAAGATGTGGGCCGGAGGCAATCCGGTCGTTGGTCTTACTCGGGAGATCATTTGCGTTAAACGCCTACCCGCTTAAACAGAATAGTGGGGGCTACTTGAATGATACCAGAAGTCCGGCTAACGATGGCCTGGGAATGGCGTGGGTCAGGAACCAGCGAGGATGGAGGTGACGACATCGTTCACGTCGCGACCATCGGCCTGCCCTGCGAGGCGGGTCATTAGTTCCTTCATCACTTTGCCCTTGTCAGAAGGCCCAGAAGCGCCGGTCTCGGCGACGACCTTCTTCGCTTCAACCTCAATCTCCTCGCGTCCCATCTGAGCGGGGAGATACGCCTCCAGCACCTCCATCTCGGCGGCTTCCCTGTCCACCAGGTCCTGGCGACCGCCTTTCTTGAACTCCTCGATGCTTTCGCGACGCTGCTTTACCTGCTTGGCCAGTACCTGCATCACTTCGGCGTCAGTCAGCTCGCGCCGAGTGGAACCGGCGACCTCGACCACGCCGATCGCAGCGATGAGCATCCTGAGAGTGCTCTTGCGGAGGTCGTCGCCGGCAAGCATCGCCTGCTTCAGATCGCCGGATAGTTGCGCTTTGAGGGACATGGATAACCTGCTTAACGGAACTGGGTTGTCGGTGATAGTTAGGGCTTAGCCGCGCTGGGCGTTCTTCATGGTCTTGCGCCGCTTGGCTGCGGCCTTCTTCTTGCGGCGCACGCTGGGTGGTTCGTAGTGTTCGCGCCGACGGGCCTCAGCAAGGACGCCGGTCTGCTGAACCATCTTGCTGAACTTGCGCAGAGCCTGATCAAAGTTGTCGGCGCTGGTAATTATGACTTCGGACAAAAGTACGCCACTCCTCGGTACGGAAATCCCCGTCATTGTAGGAATCAAGACAAGAGACTGTCAAACGAAGGTAACCGTTACTCGAACGCCAACCGCCGGTCTTTGAAGCTCACGAATCCGCTGCGGGCGAGGACCATGTGGTCAAGCACGGCGACACCCAGGAGTTTGCCGGCGTCGATAGCCTGCCGGGTAAGCGCGACATCTTCAGCGCTGGGTGAAGGGTCACCTGACGGGTGATTGTGGGCCAGGATGATGCTCGGGCATCCTTCACGCACGGCATCCTTGAACAGTTCCGCCATGCGAACGATAGCAGCGCTCACGTTTCCGCGGTAAACGTCCTTCACGGCCAGCACCTCGTTGCGGGTATTGAGGAGGAGGACTTTGAGCTGCTCTTGCTCAAGGAGGGCCATCTCCGCGAACAACATGGCGTAGACGTCTTCGGGCGCGCGGATGGTGCGGGTGCGGTCCGGCGTGGCATGAGCTACCCGTTTCCCAAGCTCGATCGCGGCCAGCAGCTGGCATGCCTTCGCGTGGCCCATCGAGTATTCAGCGGCGAGGGGGCCGAAGCCGACTCGCCCTAGCCCACGCAGCCCGTCAAATGTCGACAGGATGCGCTGGGAGAGTGCCAGCACGTTCTCGCCGGCAGAACCGGTACGCAGGAGGATGGCGATCAGTTCTGGGTTCGTGAGCGATTCTGCGCCCCGCATTCGCAAGCGCTCCCGGGGGCGCTCGTCGGCTGGCATGTCGCGGATGAGTGTAACGGTGGTTGATTGGTCCACGACGGGAGGATACGGCCTGGGCGAGTCAAGCGAGAAGTAGGAGATGGCACTCAGGAGGAGACAAGCGTTGGCATCTCGGCCAGCAACGCATCGAGTGCATGCTCTACTCGGTCCCAAGCGCCATCGACGAACCGCTGCAGTTTGCCCTGATCATTCGCAAGGTGAGCGGCCTCTGCCCATAGCTCGGACTCAAGGGGCGCGAACACTGCTCGGATTTGAGACAGGGCCTGACCGTCTCTTTCGACTTCGTCTCGGAGGCGGCTGAACCTCCCCCAGACCGATGGATCCCCAAGCGCCGCAGGCACCACGGCGGGCAGGAATACCGGTAGGAAGATGCTGACGCAGGGTTGACCGGGCGCGACCCAAGCGCGAACTGGCATTGCGGGATCGGAAGGCAGCAGGGTGATCATGGATGACGTGGTGTTCTGAACGCCTCGAAGGTGCATGCAGACACTGACGCCGGTCCCGTCTATCGCAAACGTCACAGGAGGGGCATGCACATCTCCCACAGACGCGCCGGGCGATCCCCACGGACCGCGACCGTGATCCCGTAAGTGTGCTGCCACTTCATTCGGGGTGACCTCGTCCAGGCTTTCGGTGATGCATCGTCGGCTGCTGGCGAGCCGGACATCGGCATGACCGGTGGGCGCCTTCGGATGCCGCCAGTCCTGCCATTCGGCGCCCTGAGGTACGTCTGGAGACGCCTTTGTCCATTCCCGGCTGATGGTCAGGCGATTGGAGATGGCGGCGGATCCGTTCACGGGGGCCGCGACCCAGGTACGGCCACTTGTCTCCATGATCCAGGCGGAATTCGGATCGGCGATCATGAACGACGAAAAGTAGGACTCGCCGGTCGTTTGGTCGCAGAGCCCGCCTTGCCCGTATTCCTCCAGGAGCTCGGTCATTACTTCCAGCGCATCGTCGGCAGTACGAGCACGCTCGACGCCAAGGCGGACGAGGTCCATCCCGATGAGGCCAGCGGGCTGCTTGTGCGGGTCGAGGGTCGTGAACACCTTCTCGTTGCCGATCGCCACGCGGTGCTCGTTGACGCCGTGTTCGAATCCCCACAGCCAATCGGGCCGCGCTCCGATGCAGGCGGCAGCACCGGTGTCGGGGATCGAGAGGTACTGCGCGAAGACAGTAGCGCTGGACTGAGGGCGAGGGGGATGTGCCTCTATCAGCTGGACTTCGCCGGACGGTCTATCGGAGTTCTTGGCGAAGAGGGTCCCATTGGGGCCAACGGAACAGAGAGTGTCGCACACGGGCGTTACTGCGGGATGACGAGCACATCGCCGGGATGGAGGACGTGCTCGAGGTCGTAACCGTTGGCGGCAGCCAGAGTCGCGGCATCATAGCCGTAAGCTAACGCGATGCTGTTCCACGTGTCTCCCTCCTGCACGACGTACTCAATTGGCTCTGGCGGTGCTTCGGCCGGCGCCGTAGTTACTGGGGCTTCTGTCGGTGTTGGAGCGGGTGTGTTGGTCGCCGCAACCGGCGTCGCCGTCGAGGGCGAGCCGCTCCCCTGGGGTGTCAGCGCCGGTGTGGCGCTTGGATCGGACTGGATGAGGTCAGAAGTCTCACCGGGCACTGATGGGGGCCGGATGATGAGCCAGAGGGCGAGGACGCTTCCGACGAGAAGGCCGCCCAGGGCGATCCTGAACGCGCTGGTCGACGGGGTGGCGTTGAGTGGGTCAAGGCAGGATGCGCAGAGGGTGGACCCGTGATCGGAGCAGTAGTCATTACCGCAACGAGAGCACCGCAGCGTATCTTCCCGTTCGCACGAATAGCAGCTCATCAGAAATCAAAACGACCGGGCCGGGGCCACAGATTCGCGGCGCCGCCGACCCGACCATTGTAACGAACTACTGGAGCTCGACGGTAGCGCCGGCCTCCTGCAACTTCTTCTGGGCGTCTTCTGCGTCGCTCTTGCCGATGCCTTCCTTGACGTTCACCGGGGCGGCCTCGACCAGGTCCTTCGCTTCTTTCAGGCCAAGTGTGGTGATTTCGCGGACGGCCTTAATGACGTTGATCTTGTTGGCGCCGGCGTCCTTGAGAACGACGCTAAATTCGGTCTTTTCTTCAGCCGCTGGCGCCGCGCCATCGCCGCCACCCGCCGCGACAGGAGCTGCCGCCATCGCCATTGGGGCGGCCGCAGTGATGCCGAACTCGTCCGTGATCTTCTCGTTGAGGTCCCGCAGCTCGAGGATTGTCATTTCCTTGATGATGTCCAGGACCTGGTCTACTTTGCTTGCCATTGTCGTCTCCTTCGTTCGATTGATTTACTGGGTTGGTATGCCGCGCTGACTAAGCGGCGCTTTCCATTTGCTTCGCGCGCGCTTCAATCAGGCCGGGAAGCTCGCTCAGCAAAGACTGCAGTAGTCCTGTCAGTTCCTGCAGGGGCGCATCGAGCAGGGCGATGAAGTTTGCCAACGGTGCCTGCATTTGGCCCATGAACTGGGCGATGAGCACCGGTCTGGGCGGGATCTTGGTCAGTTCCCGGAGGTCGTTGGCAGTCAGTACAGTCCCGTCAAGGTAACCGCCCCTCACCTGGAACGCGCCGGGTGCCGACTGCGCGTACGCGGTCACGACCTTCGCCGCCTCGATCACATCGTCGTAGGCCAGGGCCAGCGCCGTAGGACCATCAACAACGTCCATGATCGCGGCCCGCCCAGCCTGATCGGAGGCAAGACGCAAAAGGGTGTTCTTGACGACCTTGAGGTCAATTCCGGCCTCGCGCATTTTCCGTCGTAGGTCCTGCATCTCCTTCACGGTCATACCCCGGTACTGGGTGCTGACGACCATGGTGGAGCGTTCGAGCAGGCCCTTGAGCCTGGCTACCGCTTCAATCTTTTCTTGTGTGGGCATCAACCCTCCGTTTCCGCCCCGATGAATCGGCGCAATAAAAAGCCCTCGCCTCGAGGCGAGGGACACCGGCGCACATTTCGTGCGGAGTCGTCCTGTTACCTCGGCGGGCCCACCGGCTCATCGTCGGTGACTTGGGCTTTGCAGCACCCGCTGTCTGCGGTGGTGACTTGTATTCCGTTTAGTTGTGGCCGCGTTAGTGTAGCGCGGCGTCAGGCAAGCTTCAACTGTTACGCCGCAGCCTGGCCAGCGGTCACTGTCGACTGTATTTCCAAGGGTACACCGGGTCCCATCGTCGTGGTCAGCGTGAGACTGCGAATGTACTGACCCTTCGAGCCGGATGGTTTCTCGCGCATGACCGCCTCCACGAGGGCGCCAAGATTGTCGAGGAGCGCTTCTTCCGAGAAGCTAACTTTGCCCAAAGGCACGTGCACGAGGTTAGTGCGGTCGGTCCGGAACTCAACCCGGCCCTGCTTAGCGTCTTTGATCGCCTTCGGCATGTCTTCGCCATCGACAACGGTGTTGGTGCGAGGGTTCGGCATGAGCCCGCGAGGACCGAGGACGCGGCCAAGACGACCGACTTTGCCCATCATCTCCTTGGTCGCAAGGGCTACTTCGAAGTCCAGGAAGCCGCCCTCAACCTTCTTGACGAGGTCGTCGGCACCAACTATATCGGCACCGGCGCCTTCCGCGAGACGGGCGGCCTCGCCCTCAGCGAAAACGAGTACCCGTTGACTCTTTCCAAGGCCGTGGGGCAGAACAAGCGTCCCGCGCAACTGCTGGTCGGCGTGGCGGGTGTCGAGCCCGGTGCGGATGTGAAGCTCGACGGTTTCGTCGAATTTTACGTACGTGGTGTCCTTCAGCAGCTTGACTGCCTCAACGGGTGTGTACTCCTTGGCGGCGTCAATCTTGTCGAGTGCTGCGAGATACTTCTTACCGTGCTTGGCCATTTGTTTGCTCCTAGGAACCGATTTCAACGCCCATGCTGCGGGCGGTGCCTTCGACCATCCGCATCGCGGCGTCGATATCGTTAGCGTTCAGGTCTTTCATCTTGGATTCGGCGATCTGCTGCACCTGTGCGCGGGAGAGGGTCCCGACCTTTTCGCGCTTCTGGGCGGAGCTACCCTTGTCGATGCCCAGCGCCTTGCGAATAAGGTCGGATGCAGGTGGAGTCTTGAGGACGAACGTGAACGACCGGTCCTCGAAGACGGTGATCTCTACGGGGATGATGCTGCCGGCCTGCATGGACGTCTTTTCGTTGTATTCCTTGCAGAACCCCATGATGTTGGCGCCGTGCTGACCCAACGCGGGGCCGACCGGCGGCGCCGGAGTCGCTTGCCCGGCAGGCAGCTGCAGTTTGACTATCGCTCGAACTTTTTTTGCCATCTTGTTTGATCGGTGAGGGGGCTAGAGTCGCTCCACCTGGAGGAAATCAAGCTCGACCGGCGTTTCCCGGCCGAAGATTGACACGGCCACCTTCACCTTGCCTTTCTCTGCATTTATCTCTTCGACAGTGCCGACCATGTCCGAGAACGGCCCGTCGGTAACGCGGACGCTCTGGCCCTCTGCGAAACCAACCTTAACCACCGGCTCATCGGCCTTCATCTGGCGGATGATGGAGCGCAACTCGGTCTCCTCAAGAGGAGTGGGCGCGGTTCCCGAACCAACGAAGCCGGTGACACCGGGCGAGTTCCGCACGACGGTCCAGGCCTTGCTGGAGAGCGCCATGTCCTGCTCGGACGAACTCGGGTCGTCCTGGGTCAGCGTGATCATCTGGACCAGCACGTAGCCGGGGAAGATCTTGCGGGGCACAGTCCGGCGCTGACCGTCCTTGATCTCGATTTCATCCACGGACGGGACGATGACCCTGAACACAAGTTCCTCGGCGTCCATGGACTTGATGCGCTGATCGAGGTTGGTCTTCACTCGGTCCTCGTAGCCGGAGTAGGTGTGAACGACGTACCAGGACGAGCCGGGACGCAGCAGCTCTTCATCGCTTATGATTTCACGCTGCTTGCGCTCTTCCGGAGCATCCTGAACGGCCTGACCGCCGGTCTTTCTCTTAGCCAATCTTGCTCCTATCCCAGCAACGCCTGGTCAATTAGCCATCCGAAGGCGAAATCGATCGCTCCAAGCACGGCGCCCATGATTATTGCGACAACTATGACGACGAACGTCAGGTGTGTGACATCTCTCCGCGTTGGCCAGATGACCTTTCGGAGTTCGCTGATGATCTCAACAAGGAATCGGGGACGCCAGGAGAGGAGGCCACCGCTGACCCTCTGCTTCTGGGGTTGACCAGGGCCGGTGCGAGGTATGGCGCGCGGAGCCGATCCACTTTTGGACTTTGGCTCTTTGGTCTGCTGACGCCTGACGGCCCGGTTGGACATTCGCTACCGTGCCTCGCGGTGAACGCGGTGCAATCGGCAGCGAGGGCAGAACTTGCGCAACTCCAGCCGGTCCGGGTCGTTGCGCCGGTTCTTCTGGGTTGTATATGTCCGCTGGCGGCACTCTGTGCACGCCAGATCGACGGTACTTCGGTCTTCCTTCTTGGCCATCTCTCTCCGTGACTACTTGAGCATCTTCGTGAGAACGCCAGCACCCACGGTGCGCCCGCCCTCTCGGATTGCGAACCGCACACCCTCTTCGAGAGCGACCGGGGTGTGTAGCTCAACGATCATCTTGATGTTGTCGCCGGGCATTACCATCTCAACGCCCTCCGGGAGCTGAATGCTGCCGGTAACGTCTGTGGTGCGGATGTAGAACTGCGGGCGGTAGCCGTTGAAGAACGGTGTGTGCCGTCCGCCTTCTTCCTTGCTCAAGCAGTAGACCTCGGACTCAAACTCCAGGTGCGGCGTGATGGAACCGGGCTTTGCCAGGACCTGGCCGCGCTCGACGTCGTCGCGCTCCACGCCGCGGAGGAGACAGCCGACGTTGTCGCCAGCCTCGCCCTCGTCAAGCGTCTTCTGGAACATTTCAACGCCGGTGCAGACCGTCTTCCGAGTCGCCCCGAAGCCAACGATTTCGACCTCTTCACCCGGCTTGACGACGCCGCGCTCAACACGGCCCGTGACGACAGTCCCGCGGCCCTTGATACCGAAGACGTCTTCAATTGGCATAAGGAAGGGCTTGTCCTTGGCGCGCTCCGGCTGGGGGATGTAATTGTCGAGAGCGTCCATGAGCTCAAAGATCGGCTTGTACTCCGGTGCGTCGGGATCCTGCGAGTCGCTCTCCAGTGCCTTGAGGGCGCTGCCACGGACGATCGGGATGTCGTCGCCGGGGAAGTCGTACTTGCTAAGGAGTTCGCGGACTTCAAGCTCTACCAGATCCAGGAGCTCCGCGTCCTCCATCATGTCCACCTTGTTCAGGAAGACAACCATGGCCGGCACTTCAACCTGGCGGGCGAGCAGCACGTGCTCCCGCGTCTGCGGCATCGGTCCGTCGTTTGCGGCGACAACGAGGATGGCGCCGTCCATCTGGGCAGCGCCGGTGATCATGTTCTTGATGTAGTCGGCGTGCCCGGGGCAGTCGATGTGGGCGTAGTGCCGTTTGGTTGTCTCGTACTCCACGTGCGCGATGGCGATCGTGATACCACGCTGTCGCTCTTCAGGCGCCTTGTCGATGCTGAAGAAGTCACGGTACTGAGCCTGCTGCTTGAGGGCGAGCGCCTTTGTGATAGCAGCGGTGAGGCTGGTCTTGCCGTGGTCGATGTGGCCGATCGTACCTACGTTGAGGTGCGGCTTGTTGCGCACGAACTTCTGCTTGGCCATTTTTAGGGATTCCTCCTATGGTTTCGGCTCGCGATATCTGAGCGGGTGGCTTGAAGGCCGACTCGCCTATGATAACGCGGCTATCTGATATGGGGAACAGCCGCTTTCTGCGGCCGTCCTGCTTGTTGACGGCTATCTGGAGCCCACGATCGGACTCGAACCGATGACCCCGTTCTTACCAAGAACGTGCTCTACCAACTGAGCTACGTGGGCTCTTGTCCTCTATCGGGGGCCGGCTGGCCGGTCCCCGTCCTGAACCGAGTCTGGTGGCGGGAGCAGGATTCGAACCTGCGTAGCCCAAAGGGCGCCAAGTTTACAGCCTGGTGCAATTGACCGCTCTGCCATCCCGCCATTTGGGAACGTGGAACAGCGGCCAAGGAACTTCCGCCGCCTCGTCCACCTGTTCCGGTCCCCAGTTCCTATCACGTGGAGCCGAAGGTGGGATTCGAACCCACGACCTAGCGATTACAAATCGCTTGCGCTACCACTGCGCCACTTCGGCAAATCTGCCCCACAATATCAAAAAGCCGCCCAACGGGCGAGCACTGATTAGTATACGGACTCATTCGGAATACCGTCAAGAAATTTGCGGCACGTGTTGGTTCGTGAAACGTGTGAGCGTCCACGAATCCTCCGTAACACAATCCGCGTACTACAGACAACAAGATCCAAGCAAGGGAGGGCAGACTAATGTACAAGCACGCGGTCCTGATTGGTTTCGTCATGGCGCTCTCTACTGTGGCGCCCGCTTGCGGAAGCGACTATGACAATGGAGGCGGTAATTCCCGCCACGAAAACACCTGACGGTGGCGGTGAAGCCCGCGCCGTTGAGGTCTCGGCCAAAGATTTCGCTTTCTCACTTGCCAAACTCGACGTCCAGCCTGGCGAGACGATCGAGGTCACCCTTGCCAACGCGGACAGCACCGAGCACAGCTTCACCATCGACGATGGCGTTGCCGATATTGAAGCTGAGGGCTGTGAAGACGCCATCGGCGCCTTCACAGCGCCGGATAAGTCAGTTGAGTTCTACTGTAAGTACCACCCGGGAAAGATGCGCGGAACGGTTAACGGCTCGGGGGATTCCTCCTCCAGCTCAGGCGGAGGAGGCGCAGGCTACTAGCAGCCTACAGAAGACGTACTGGCTCAAGGTAGCCCGGGGTCAGCAGTGACGTGCCTGGCACGTCACTGGCTAGCTGCCTGCGGACGGCTTCCATGTCGAAATCAGCGCTGGTTACCGGCGGCATCCAGTCATCGTGGTGCCCGATCACGACTGTGCGCACTCCCAGGGCTTGAGCCTCCATCGACAGAAACTGCGCCATCGACCCCTGGTTGGGTTCGCCGTCGACATTCGGCCGCCCCGTCGCAGCGAGAATGGCCACGTCCGCCGATAGATCTCGCAGGACCCCGGTCCAGCAGCCGGAACTGTCCTGAAAGAAAATGGGGCCCTCCAGCGTCTCGATGAGGTAGACGAGTGGCCCACCGTCGGTCAGGCTTCCGGCCTGCGATCGAAGATGCTCGAGGATAACGCCGCCCGCGGGCGTGGAGGCAAGACTAAATATCCGTTGCATCAGACCGGGTTGAGCGGCCCGCTCGTTCTGGGTGAGCCCAGTGTGGCCGCGTTCATCTTCGTCCGCTGGGGCATCTGTGAGGATCCAGGTGCAGGAGTGAACACTGGGAAAAACGCGGACATTGACGCCCGCCGCAAGGGCGTGGCGCTCACCGCCCTGCGACGCGAGAAGCTGGCCATCAGGGACACCACGCTCTCGCATCACCCGGCAGGTCTCGTTGGAGCCGATAATGCGTGCACCGGTGTTGCGGGCGATGATGTCGGCACTACCCAGGTGGTCGAAGTGGCTGTGCCCCATGAGGATGTAATCGGCCTTCGCGACGTCGGCGCTGGTGAGTCCGATCGGCGGCGCGTCCGGAACGCGGTCCATGTAGGTGTCAAGGAAGATGACCAGGTCACCGATGGTGAGGCGGAAGGTGGCCGTACCGAGCCACTCCAGGGTCGCGCTCATTGCGCCCGCCAGCGTGTGCCTTCGGCGACGTCTTCGAGGGTGATACCGAGTTCGGCAAGGCCGTCACGGACACGATCGGCCAGCGCGAACTGCTTCTCCGCGCGAAGTTCGGTGCGAAGCTCCATCAGGAGATCAATGAACGGCCCCGCGCCCGCCGTCGCCTCCGGCGCCCGAAGGGTGAGCCCGAGCACTGCCGCGAGCCCCCGCATTGTTCTCTGTGCCTCCGTCGTGTCCCTTCCCGCGTCGCGCCCACGGTTAATGTCGCGAGCGAGGTCGAAAAGGACGGCCAACGCGCCGGCGGTGTTGAGGTCGTCGTCCATCATCTCGGTGAATCGCTGGCGGTACTCCTCGGTCACGATAGCGGCGGGTGAACCGGATCCGCCTGGAAGAGACGTGGCCAGCAGAAGGCGCTCCGCGGCCCGCCGGGCGGACTCAAGCCCATCCGGGGAGTAGTTAAGCGGGGCGCGATAGTGCGCGGTGAGGACGAAGATGCGGAGGGCGTCCGCTCCGTAGATATCGAGGGCTTCGCGAATAGTGATGATGTTGCCGAGCGACTTGCTCATCTTCTCTTCGTCCAGGGTCAGCCAGCCGTTGTGCACCCAGTGCCGTACGGAGGGCTTGATGCCGGTGAACGCCTCGCTCTGGGCGATCTCGTTCTCGTGGTGCGGGAAGATGAGGTCCTGACCGCCGCCGTGAATGTCCATCTGCGAACCAAGATAGCGAAGGGACATCGCGGAGCACTCGATGTGCCACCCAGGGCGACCAGGTCCCCATGGACTGCCCCACGACGGTTCGCCGGGCTTGGCGGCCTTCCAGAGGGCGAAGTCTTCGGGATCTCGCTTCTGCTCGCCCGGCTCGATCCGAGCCCCGGCTATGAGCGAATTCACATCACGGCCGGAAAGTTTGCCGTAGTCGGCGTTGCGACGGACAGCGTAGTAGACGTCACCATCTTCGGTAACGTAGGCATAGCCCTTCTCGATCAGTTTCTCCACCATCTCAACGATCTGCGGGATCTCCTGCGTTGCGCGCGGATAGACGTGCGGGGGAATGATATTGAGTTCGCGCATCTCATCCTCGTACTCCGCGATGAACGCTTCGGCGACCTGGTCGTAAGTCAGACCCTGCGCGTTGGCTTTCAGGATAATGCGGTCATCGATATCCGTGTAGTTCTGGACGTGCTTGACCTTGTGGCCACTGTATTCCAGGTAACGGCGGAGGACGTCGAAGATGATGTACGACATCGCGTGCCCGATATGGGAATGGTCGTAGGGTGTGATGCCACAAACGTAAATCTTCAGTTCGTCGTCGCGCTGAGGTATCTCCTCGGCGCGGCGCGACATGGTGTTATACAGCCTTAGCGTCATTCGTCCTTCGCTTTGCGAATGTTCTTGCGTTTCGGTTTCTCGCCTTCGACCTGCTCCAGGCGCGCTTCGAGTTCGCCGATCCGGGCCTCCAGGCGCTGAATGATGTCCCACTCGGGATCGGGGAGACGAAGAACCGTGTCATCGCCGGGGTCTACATAGGCGACTACGTGCCCCGGCACGCCCACCACCGTGGCGTTGGGCGGGACGTTGGTCACGACAACGGAACCGGCTCCAATCTTCGCGTTCGCGCCGACCGGCACATCTCCGATGACTTTGGCACCGGCGCCCACGACGACGTTATCGCCCAGCGTCGGGTGACGCTTGGCCCGCCGTGTGCTGGTGCCTCCGAGGGTAACGCCCTGGAAAAGATGGACGTTATCGCCAATGATCGACGTCTCGCCGACGACCACGCCCATGCCGTGATCGATGAA
>JBDSHD010000058.1:0-2661 GCA_039918655.1 Dehalococcoidia bacterium
TCCCCACCAGGCACGGGCTGGGCAAGATGCCAGCCTCCCGCCTGCCTGACCAGAGACCACGATTCTCCTGCGGCGCCGGTGATCCGAAGCGTGACGTGGGTTCCGTCTGCGGCATCCACATCCCGAAAGGTGTGAGGCAACGCGCGAACGAACGTCTCAAGAACAGGCGCGAAGAGGCGCGGCTCGTACAGCATCGGGAGGCCAGCGCCCTCCCGGATCTGCGCCTGATGGTGCCAGTGCTCGGTGTACTCTCGGGCGAGATCGAACCAGTTCGGCGATTCGCTCTCGCCGGCCCAGCTCACGCCCATCCCCATCGCGAACGGATCGATCGACTCAAAGTAGGCCCTGCGTCTCGCGGCCGGACCATTCCAGGAGATCGATGACGATTAGCGGGCTGAGGCGACGGGTTGCCTCCACCCAGACCTCGTTCTGGCGGTTGATGAAGGCAAGTAACTCAGCCTCGAAGGCGTCCGTACCCGTTGGTTGGAAGACGCCAGGCCAAGCGTCCCGGCCTCGCGAAAGGCGGCCGAGGTCGTCCGCGAGGAGGTGCTGGGCGATGTCCTTGATCGACCAACCTTCGCAAGCCGTCGGCCGGGCCCATTGTTCTTCGGTGAGTGACCTCAGGGCCTCGAGCAGGGCCGAGCGCTCGCCCGGGAAGAGGTCAAGGACGAGGACGGGTTCGAGCGGCTGCAACTCAACCAGCGACAAGCCACTCGTCACCCGAGCGGGAGACTCGATTCTCGGCTTCGAGCTTGGCGAGATGGGCCTCGATCTGGCGGGTAGCGGCAGGAACGAGGCGTTTGTCGAGTTCAGGGTAGATGGCGCTGAGCATCTTCTTCGCGGTGTTCTTGCCCTTCTCCGTTAGCGTGAGTATCTGCTGCTCGCGGGCGTGCCGGTGATCGATCAACTCCTGGAGCTTCGCGGAGACATCGTGGACGGCGATTCCGTGGCCCGGCAGCATGACGGCGCTGTCCAGGGTCTGCAGGTGGGCCAGCGACTGGAGGTAGAGCCCCATGTCGCCGTGCGGGGGCGGCGAGATAGCGACCGTCCCGAGGCCCAGCGCGGTGTCGCCGGTGAAGAGGGCGCGCTCCTGCGGGATGTAGATACAGACTGATCCGAGCGTGTGGCCGGGGGTGTGTACGATGCGCAGAGTGAGGGAGCCAACGGAGAATTCGTCGCCGTCGTTCATCATGATGTCCGGGCTGGCGTCGGCAGCCTGCTCGCGGAAGCGCTCGACCTTTTCGCGCATCTCCTTCTGATCTTCCGGGATCTCGATGTCCTGCGGGGCGTCACTCTGCCAGTCGCGGAGGAACGCTTCCTCCTGGGGGTGAAGCGTGACCTGCGCGTTCGTCACTTTACGCAGTTGATCGGCACCGCTGGTGTGGTCGAAGTGGTGATGTGTCAGGACGATGTACTTCACACGGACGCCGGAATGCTCCTTGAGGAAGTCGATCCGGGCCTGTACGGACTTCTCGTCGCCGAAGCCGCTGTCTATGAGGGCGCCCTCGTCGCCATCACGGACGAAGAAGACGTTCGGGGACTGAGGGCCAGTGTAGAAGGCCTGTTCGGCGGGTATGGCGTGAATGCGGGGGGTTATCTCCATCCAGAGTCGCCCTTCAGCACGCCCATCATCACCATGTCCAATGGTTCGCCGTAGCGGAGGCGATGGCCACGGAAGACGCCTTCGCTTGTGAAGCCACACTTCTCGTAACAGCGGATGGCACGAGCGTTGTCCAGGTCGGTGATGAGGTAGACGCGGTTGAGTTCCAGCTCCTCGAAAGCATGACGCAGTACACGGCGGATCGCGTCGGTCCCGTAGCCGCCGCCCCAGTACTCCTTCTCGCCGATGCTGATGGCCAGCTCGGCGCGGAAATGCACGTCGTCGATGCTGACGAGGCCCACACTGCCGATGGGCACGCCGTCGGCCGTGTCGATAACCCAGGTGCGCCTGAAGGCGTCCCGGTCGTGGGCCTGAAAGCGGGCGCTTTCGGATTCGATGGTGGGCAGAGGCATCTCGGAGAGGTGGAGCCAATGAAGGACGTCCGGGTCGCTGTACCAGCGGACGAACAGGGGCGTGTGCTCGGCGGCCCGTGGGCGCAGCCGGGTGAGATCACCGGTGAGGACAGAGGCGGGGGCGAAGGTCATGGTTGCTGCCAGTCCTCTCGGAGGATCGACATCATGATCGTGTTGCCGAACCGGCCCTCGACGTAGCGGTGCTGCCTCAGTGTTCCTTCTTCGATGAAGCCGCATTTCTCGTAGCAGCGGCGGCCGCGGACGTTGTCCTCGTCGGTTGCGAGTTCGATGCGGTTGAGTTCCATATCGTCGAATCCGTACTCCAGCATGAGCTGGACGGCGTCAGTGCCGTAGCCCATGTTCCATTGGTCCTTGTCGTGGATGGAGATGCCCAGTTCCGCCTTGCTGTGCTTTACGGCGGCCCGCAGCTCGCACGTGCCGACGAGTTGTCCGTCGAGCGTCTCGATGGCCCAGAGGACGTTGTTGGGGTTGGCGCGGGTCTCCTCGTACCACTCGATCTCTTCCTCCAGGGTCGGTGGTTTGTCGAGGGCGGCGAGCCAGCGGCGGACTTCGGCGTCGGCCAGCCAGACCGTGAAACGCGGCAGGTCTGCAGGGAGTACGGGGCGGAGGCGTACCTTCTGGCCTTCG
>JBDSHD010000059.1:0-2644 GCA_039918655.1 Dehalococcoidia bacterium
CGACGCTTGAGGACGTGTTCCTCAAGCTCACCGGGCGCGGCCTGGGGACTGGATAGGGCGTGTCCGCCGTTACTCTGCCCCGATCGAGGGGCTTCAGGTTAAGGATGCCGGATGTTTCGCCGCTGGCGTTGCACGTTTGGCGGCGAAACCGTGACGTCTACCTGAACGTCTGGCGATCGGAGCTGATCTGGCCGTTCGTTGAGCCGTTCGTAACACTCCTGGCGTTGGGAATAGGTCTTGGCAACTTCATCCAGTTCGACGAGAAGACTGACTACATGGCTTTCATTGGGCCCGCGCTGATCGCCGTCTATCCGATGTGGTCGTCCGCGGCGGAATGCGCGTGGGGATCATTCTTCCGGATGGATCAACAAGGGACGTTTGACGCCGTGATCGCGACACCGGTGAGCGTTGACGAAGTATCCACCGGGGAGATTCTCTGGGGCGGCACAAGAGGCGTTATGGGCGTCTGCTACGTTGGCGTGATGGTTTTGGCGTTCGGAGGAATCAGTTCGCCGTTGGCGATCCTGATCCTGCCGTTCTCGATTCTGCCAGGGATCATGTTCTCGGCGATCTCCCTCTGCTACACAGCCACGGCCAAGTCGATCAGTTCTCTCAATTACTTCTTCGCCACCTACATCACGCCGCAGTTCTGGCTGTCCGGCGCATTCTTTCCGCTGGAAGAGATGCCCGGATGGGTGGAGGTCATCGCCTGGTTCACGCCCGCCTATCACGTAGTCCGCATCTATCGGGCGCTGGCAGGCGGGAGCCCGGAGGCGTCTCACCTCGTGGACGTTGCCTGGATCATCGTGGTCGGCGCTGCCGCCTATTTGCTGGCGCTCTCGCTCATGCGGCGACGCTTGATCAAGTAGGCCCGGTTCCACTTCGCGCATTGATTCCCGTAATCTGTCGGTTGTGAAACCAGTGATCGCGATCCCTCGCTGGCGCGCCCCGACGTGGGAGCGCACCGGCTACTACATGGACTCGCTCGAGGCGGCTGGCGCCCGTTGCGAACTTATCGAGGAGATGAAGCTACCGCCGGATGCGCAGGGTTTCCTGCTGATGGGCGGCGTGGACGTTGACCCCTCCCTTTACAAGGAGAAGCATGGTTCGTTCACCGATCGGCCGCACAAAGAGCGGGACGAGCAAGAGCTGGCGCTATTAAACGCGGCTCTCGACGCTGATCTGCCGGTACTGGCCATATGCCGGGGGCACCAGTTGCTGAACGTGGCCCTGGGAGGATCACTGCTGCAGCACGTGCCGGACGAGAGCCACAAGTGGACGAGCGAGGGCGACTCGACGTGGCACGATATAGCGCTCGACTCACCGAGCCACGTCGCCGACGCCTACTCCGGGCAGACGTCGCTTCGCGTGAACTCCCGGCATCACCAGGGGATCACAGCTGACCGGCTTGGGCGCGGCCTTCACGTGACTGCGACCTCGGACGACGAGTACGTGGAGGCGATGGACCACACGGAGTTGCGCTGGGTGACCGGCGTGCAGTGGCACCCAGAGCGACCGGAGATGCGCGCCGATTCGGCCCCGTTATTCAAAGCCTTCGTGGCGGCCTGCGCGACCGAATAAGGGCACATGCACCAGCGCCAGTGGTATTCTTTGGCCGTGCAACAGCAAATCCAGTTCATCTCCTCGCATGACAACGTCAGCCTGGCCGTCGCCACGTTCGGGTCCGGGCCACCGCTGATCATCGTTCCGGGATGGATCAGCCACCTTGAGTTGGACATGGCCGGGGCGCCGAACCACGATGTCGCTCTGCACAACGGCACTAACGGGACAGACCTGCAGGTTCGAGTCGGCCTCAATGCCGGCCGATCGCGGAGGAGGAGGACCTATTCGGCACGTCCGTCCAGCTGGCAGCGCGTGTGTGCGGCGAGGCGCAACGCGGTCAAGTGCTTGTTTCCAACGTCGTGCGGGAGCTGGCCGCCGGGAAGGGGTCCGAGTTCTCGGATTCCGGTGAGGCCGACCTCAAGGGCTTTGACGCGCCTGTACGCCTGTATGCCGTGACCCGGCCCGCGTGAGCATTGCGCGCCCGTTCCACAATCTGTTCATCAGCCCTAGCGCTTTAGGGTGAATTAAGGCGCGAATTACGGTAAAATATAGGGGTGCTAGATGCCGCCCTCTTCCTTCGTTTGACGAGCATCGATTTCGTTACTGATTCGTACATCTCGCTCAAGGAGATCCCATGACCCTGGAAGCCTTCCCTATCGGTAATACACGCCCGATTAAGATCGAAGAGGAGATGCGGTCCGCGTACCTGGACTACGCGATGAGCGTGATCGTCTCGCGCGCCCTGCCGGACGTGCGAGACGGCCTGAAGCCGGTGCAGCGGCGCATCCTCTATGGGATGCAGGACATGAACCTGAACCCCGGGTCTTCTTACAAGAAGAGCGCCCGAATCGTCGGTGACGTCATGGGTAAGTACCACCCGCACGGAGACAGCCCTGTTTACGAGGCGATGGTACGGCTGGCGCAGTCGTTCACGATGCGTTACCCACTGGTGGACGGTCAGGGCAACTTCGGCTCTGTCGACAACGATCCGCCGGCGGCCATGCGCTATACGGAAGCTCGGCTGGCGAGCATCGCGATGGAGTTACTGGCGGACATTGACAAGAACACCGTCGACTTCACG
>JBDSHD010000060.1:0-3246 GCA_039918655.1 Dehalococcoidia bacterium
CGCTCAAAGATTAGCAGACCTCGCACCTTTCACTCTTCACCCTTCTCTCTTCACTCTTCTCCCCGTATCATCCCCGCATGATCACGGACGTCCACCACATCGGCATCGCCGTCCGCGACCTCGATCAGGCGCTGGCGTTCTACCGGGACACTCTCTCGCTTCCCTGCGTGAAGGAGGGCGATATGCCCGCCCGTGGTGTCCGCATCGCGATGCTTGCCGCTGGACGAAGCTACCTCGAAATCATCCAGTCCGTCGAGGACTCCTCGCCGTTCGCCAATTACATTGCCGAGCGAGGCGAAGGACTCCACCACATGGCCCTCTGGAGCACAGACGTGACAGCAGACGTCACCAGACTTCGCGCCTCCGGGGTACCTCTCCAGGACCCCAGACCCCGCGAAGGCTTCACCGGCCATCTCAGTTATCTCGCCGCCAAAGCCTTTGACGGCGCTCAGCTGGAAATTGTGGAGCCCGAACCCAGCCTCTCCGGCGACACCCCGACTGCAGATAGCCACATCACCCGCATCGACCACGTCGTCCTCCGCGTCCCTTCGGTCGCCGACGCTAGCCGACGCCTCGACGAATGGCTCGGCGTCCCCACCAAACGGACGATGGAGCGGGGCGCTCAGGCCTTCGCCTTCATGCGGCCCGGCGATGTCGTCATCGAGGTCATCGGCCCGAAGGACGGTGGCGAGCCGGGCTCCGGCCACATCGCCGGCCTAGCCTTCGAGGTCAACGACATCGACGCGCTGACGGAACAGGTAAAGGGGCAAGGTTACCCGATCGGTGAGCCACACCCGGCTCTCCAGGGTGGCCGCATCGTCTCCGTCCACCCGAGCGGCGCCTGCGGCGTCCCCGTCGCCTTCATCGACTTCACCGGGTCGGCCGGGCCGCGCAAGAACTGACCCTCCAACATGCCCTGCCTTAGCGTCTGCTAGAATAAACCCACATCCTGAGGAGGAACGAAATACATGCGAGAAGTAGTCATTATCGAGGCCGTGCGCACACCCATGGGGCGCCGTAACGGCGTCCTTTCCGGCGTCCACCCCAACGACCTTGGCGCCAAGGTCCTGAACGAAGTCGTCAAACGCGCCGGCATCGAGTCCGGGATGGTCGAGGACGTCGTCTTTGGCTGCGTCGACCAGGTTGGCGAACAGGGACTGAACGTCGCCCGCAACGTGCTCCTCACCGCCGACTTCCCCTATACCGTCCCCGCCACATCTGTGGACCGGCAGTGTGGGAGCGCGCAGCAGGCCATCCACTTTGCCGCCAACCTCATCCAGGCTGGCGTCTGCGACATCACCATCGGCGGTGGCGTCGAGTCCATGTCCCGCGTACAAATGGGCGCAAACGTCATGCAAGGCCCCGGCTCTCCGCTCCAACCGGCACTGATGGAAAAGTACGACCTAACACCTCAGGGCATCTCCGCAGAAGAGATCGCGGTGAAATGGGGTATCTCCCGCCAGGAAGCTGACGAGTTCGCCCTGCAGAGCTACGAAAAGGCAAAGCGCGCTAGAGACGAGGGCCGCTTCGACCGCGAGATCCTTCCCATCGACGTGACGCTCGAAGGTCTCGCTCACACGGCAAAGACTGACGAAGGTATCCGCGACACCTCCCTTGAGAAGCTCGCCAGCCTCCAGCCCTCGTTCCGTCCGGACGGCGTGCACCACGCCGGCAACTCTTCCCAGATCACCGACGGCTCTTCGGCAGTGCTGATGATGTCACGTGAGAAGGCCGACGAACTCGGAGTAAAGGCCCGCGCCCGCATCGTCGGCCAGGCCGTCGTCGGGTCCGATCCTATCCTCATGCTCACCGGCCCCATCACAGCCACGCCCAAGGTGCTCAAGCACGCCGGACTGGAGATGAAGGACATCGACCTCATAGAGATCAACGAGGCTTTCGCGTCCGTCGTGCTCGCCTGGAAGCGCGAGTGCGGCCCCGACATGTCGAAGGTCAACGTCAACGGCGGCGCGATCGCCCTCGGCCACCCCCTCGGCGCCACCGGTGCCCGCCTCATGACCACGATGCTCCACGAACTCGAGCGCACCGGCGGCCGCTACGGAATGCAGCTCATGTGCTGTGGCGGCGGTCTCGGCACCGCAACAATCATCGAACGCATCAACTAACAGGCCTTTCGAGCAAAGACAAAGAGAGGGCCGTGTACCGGCCCTCTCTTTGCATCACTCGAGTCCACTTCAGCAGGTCGTGTTGTACCGCGAGCCGAGGATAGTGATGTCCGCAAGGGTGTTCGCGCCGTCGGCGTTCAGATCCCACCTCACACTAAACGCCGGCTGTCCGCTTAGTGCGTTGTAGTGTGCGCCGAACGACAGCACGTCAATCATGTTCACCCGCCGGTCGTCGTTGAAGTCAGCCGGCAGCGAATCCGGGTTCTCGTCGTTCGTGCTGCCCGTATTCGAGCAAGCCTTGGCAGCGTCGGTGCCCATGTAGACCTCACGGGCGTTTATGAAACCGTCGCAATCAGAATCGTTCGTGCACCCAGGCACCGGGGTAGGCGTGGGTACCGGCGTAGGTACAGGCGTTGGCGCCGGTGTTGGAGCTGGCGTCGGGGATGGTGTCGGCGCCGGCGTCGGTGTTGGCGTGTTCGTCGGAGCGGGTGGAGGAGGAGTACCGTTCGGCACTATGTAGCCGCCAAAGTCGTTCGTCCAGTAGTGTCCGTAGGTGCTGCCCGGCACGTATACGTACCCGATGCCGTGCACCCGGAAGTTCACGCCCAGCATGTTCGAGTTATGACCCGGGGAGTTCTTCCACGCATTGAATACGGCTGTCGCGCTGGAGTAACCCGCCGCGATGTTCTCCCCCTTGAAGGTGTTGTAGCAGTACCCGAAGAAGCACATCCGGTCCCACGGGCTCCGGCCAAGCGAGTCTGTGTGACTGAAGTAGTTGTTCACGCCCATGTCGTTGCTCATCCACTCTGCCGCTTCCTGGCTGTCGTAGTCGGCCAGGAGCGGCCCCAGCCCGTTCTGCGCTCGATAGGCGTTGATTAGGTTCGTGAACTCTTGCTCCTGCGGATCTATCACCGGCAGAGCCTTGGTGTTCCCCGTCGGGCCGGCGGCCAGCACTATCGCAACGAATGCGGCAGCACTCAAGAACGCCGCCAATATGTATTTCAGGGACATGCCTTCGCCTTCCTTTACAGGTACTGCATAGGAAGGGACTCACCCCCGCTTAACCGGTTACAACCCCTGAGGCCAACTCTGGTCGAGGGCCGGTTAAGAATGTTCTGTCAAG
>JBDSHD010000061.1:0-3094 GCA_039918655.1 Dehalococcoidia bacterium
TCGAATCTAAAGACCCTTCCCGCCATACAGGGGTCTATCTTGCCGTCGATCACCAACCGGTTGAATGCGGCGCACTGCTCGTCGTTGGCGAAGTGCGAGCCCTGGAACCGCTTCTGCCGCATCCAGAAGGGGCGCAGGTCCACCACTGCGTTGTAGCCGCTCGTTCCCGCGCAGATCACCACCATGCCGCCGTTGTCGCAGACGAACAGTGATGTCGGTATCGTGTCTTCACCGGGGTGCTCGAAGACGATGCGGGGGTTCCGGCGCTCGCCGAGGATGTCCCATATCTTCTTGCCGAAGGCCCGGGGCCCCTCCAGCCAGCGGTCGAACGCCGCGGTGTCCGTCCAGTGGGGCGGCATGCCCCAGTGGTCGAAGTCCTTGCGGTTGATGCAGCCCACGGCGCCCAGGCGCTGGCAGAACTCAAACTTCTCCTCGCTGGAGACAACCGCTATGGGGATGCCGCCGAACTCGCGCACCAGCTGGGTCGCCATCGAGCCGAGGCCGCCAGAGCCGCCCCAGATCAGGACCACATCACCCGGCCGCACCGTGTGAGGCGGCCAACCGGCCAGCATCCGGTAAGCTGTAGCGCCCACAAGCATGTAGGCCGCGGATTCTTCCCAGGTCAAGTGTTTCGGCTTGGGAAGGCACTGGTGGTCTTGGACCTTGGCGAACTGCGCGAAGCTCCCCCAGTTGGACTCGTACCCCCAGATGCGATTGGTGGTGCTCAAGATGGAGTCGCCGCCCGCCTTGATGAACGGATCGTTCCGGTCCCACATGCCACAGTGGACGACCACATGATCCCCGGCCTCCACGTTCGTCACTTCGCCGCCGACAGCCCAGACGATCCCGGAGGCGTCGCTGCCGCCGATGTGGAAATCAGAGGGGTCTCCGTCTCGCTGCTGAACCTTCACCATATCAAGCGGCAGGCCTAAGGAAGCCCAGACGTTGTTGTAGTTGATGCCCGCTGCCATCACGTAGACCAGCACCTCGTCCGGCTTCAGGTCCCGTGGCACTTCTACCTTCTTCACCTGGAAGCCCTTGGCGGGTTCCGCCCGCGCGTTTTCGGGGATCAGACTGGCGTACATGTACGTGGGGACGTGCCCAAGGGGCGGTATTTCCCCGACCTCATAGATATCTTTCACGGCCGTTGTCACAGCTTCCTCCTCAGATGTGATTGGTTTACCCGCTAACAGTCTGTTCGCGGCCGGTCAAAGCGTCACTGATTTCCCAGTAACGCTGGGAGGCCAACTGGATGATCTCCGGCGGCAACCGGGGCGCCGGCGGCCGGCGGTCCCAGTTCATCGATACCAGGTAATCCCGTATCACCTGCTTGTCGTAGCTGTCCTGGGGCTCACCGGGGCGGTAGGAGCGGGCCATCCAGAACCGGGACGAGTCGGGAGTGAAGGCCTCGTCGATCAGGATCATCTCGCCGTTGCTGAGACCGAACTCCAGTTTCGTATCAGCGAGCACGATGCCCCTTCTCCGGGCCACCTCTCGCGCCGCGCGGTAGAGCTCGAGGCTGGCATCTCGCAGGGATGCAGCGTGGGCCGGGCCGACCAGTTGCTCCACCTCATGGAAGGAGATGTTCTCGTCGTGTTCGCCTTCCGGCGCCTTCGTCGAGGGCGTGAACACCGGATCCGGCAGTTCCGCGCTCTGGAGCAAGCCCGGCGGCAACGGCACACCGCAAATGGACCCGCTGGCCTGGTACTCGGCCCAGCCGGAGCCCGCCAGATAGCCGCGAACGATGCATTCGACTAGAAAGGGTTCGGCCTTCCTCACCAGCAGGGCCCTACCTGCGAGCAGATCGCGGAACGGGTGGCAGGCGAAAGGGAACTCATGCACGTCCGCCGAAACCACGTGGTTCGGGCCGAGGTGGCTCAGTGCATCGAACCAGAACAGCGAGATGTGGGTTAGAGCCCGCCCTTTGCCCGGAATTCCATCGGGGAGGACGACATCGAAGGCAGATACCCGGTCGGTGGCCACGATTAGCAGATTGTCACCGGCGTCGTAGATGTCGCGCACCTTGCCGCGCCGCAGAAGGGGCAGCCCGGTGATGTTGGTCTCCAGGACTACTTCAGTTGCCACGTATCGCCTCCTCTGGATATATCCGAACGTCCTCGACCGCTGCTGCCCTGCGCAGGCGGTCCATGACGGCGAGGCCGACGCCCGTCTCCTGAACCGTCTCAACGAGAAGCACATCCACGCCAGCGTCTTCGGCTTCCCGGAACGCCGCGAAGAGATGACGGGCGTATTCCGTCTCATCACCGGGAATGCGGCGATAGTACGCGACAGTCTCACGGAGAAGCTCCGGAGTTGTCCGCGCGACGACTCCGATCTGTCCTCCGGCTTGGCGTACCCTCAGGAGAGCCTCCGCCCATCCGCATGGCTCGACTGGAATCACGCGGCACGCGGGGGAATAGTGCTGATGCTTGGTACCCGGGGAACGCGCTGGCCCTGATGCTGGGGCAGGGGACAGACTGCGGCCGATAACCCGCTCTATCGCCTCTTTGGAAATCCCGCCCGGCCTGAGTAGAACCGGCACCGCGCCGGTGACGTCAACGACGGTGGACTCGACGCCGCACTGAGTTGGGCCGCCCTCGATCACCAGATCCACCATCGACCCTAGGTCGCGCACAACGTGCTCTGCGGTGGTCGGGCTGGGGCGGCCCGACCGGTTGGCGCTGGGGGCGGCTATCGGCTGCCCCGTAAGACGGATCAGCTGCAGGGCCACCGGGTCCGCGGGGACTCGTACGGCCACGGTATCCAGCCCTGCCGAAACGATGCTGGGTACCCTGCGCGACCGGCGAAGTACGAGGGTGAGCGGCCCCGGCCAGAACGCCTCCATCAGGTGACCGGCTGTATCTGGTACATCCCTGACGACCCCGTCAAGCATCGCCCGGGACGAGACGTGGACTATCAGCGGATTGTCTGCCGGTCTCCCCTTGACCTCAAAGATGCGCGCGACTGCGTGACGGTTGAAGACGGCCGCGCCGAGCCCGTACACCGTCTCAGTGGGAAAGGCGACGAGGCCTCCTCGCCGCAGGATATCCGCCGCCATAGAGATACCCTCAGACGTGGCCTCCACGACCGGTGC
>JBDSHD010000062.1:0-3145 GCA_039918655.1 Dehalococcoidia bacterium
CCAGCCGAACCCGAAGAGCTACCGCGCCACCAATTACCTGTCCATGGGCGCGGATGTCTCTTTGACCCAGATCTCTTCGTGGTGCGCCACCTGCCACACGCGCTACCGGGCAACCTCCAGCCCGCCAACGAATTCGGGTGACGCCATCTACACGTACCGTCACCGAAGCGACGGCAGCTCGAATCGCGCTTGCATCACGTGTCATGCCTCCCACGGCACCAACGCTCTGATGCCGGGCGCCTACTCGTCGGCGGTTGAGTGGCCGGGCGGCGGAGTTGGTACGACAGACAACAACAACAGCAGACTCCTGAAGATGAATAATCGCGGGATCTGCCTTAAGTGCCACACGGAGTACTAGACTGTGACTCCTAGAAGCAGAGAGACCCGCCGTGCAGACGCTGCGCAGGCCGACTAGCCCGGGATGGATAGTCACGGCGATCGCCCTGTTAGCGCTGGCCGGTCTCGCTGCCCTGGCCGCCCTGCCATCTCCTGCGGCGGCCGATCCTCCCAGCCCACACCTTGACGGCGGCGCCACTACTGACTCCTGCGCCGCCTGCCACCGCACGCACACCGGACAGAACGACAACCTCATCGAAAGCGTCCCTCAGAGCACTCTGTGCTTCACCTGCCACGACGGCACCGGCTCCATGTATAACGTCGCTTCCGAATACTCCGACGTTGACATTCCCGCTAACGATGCCGCTACAAGCAGTTTCTATTCCCATCTCTCGCCGGATCCTTCAACGCATACCAGCGCCCGGGCGGACGAGTTCGCTGGCGTCCTGAACAGGCACGCGGAGTGCTCAGACTGCCACAACCCGCATACGCTGACATCGGTCAATGCCATTCCAACGGCGTCTGGCTGGATCGCATCCGGCTCACTGACCGGGACGGCCGGGGTTGCCGCGACGGCACCGCTGACATGGAAAGATCCCCTGGCCTATGAGTACGAGCTGTGCTTGAAGTGTCACTCCAGCTACACGCAGCTGCTTACTTACGCAAGACCTTCCCAGCAGAAAACCAACAAGGCCGCGGAGTTCGATCCTTCCAACGCCTCGTATCACCCGATTCGTGCGCCTGGCAAGAACACAACCACAGCGATGGAAAACAGCCTCGCCGGTGGCTCGCTCTGGCGCTACACAACTGCCTCCACGATCCGTTGCCAAAACTGCCACGGGAACAACAGCCTTGTCGCAGGCGCGCCCGCCTGGGACGCGAAGCTCGCGCCGCACGCCAGCCGAAACCGTGGGCTGCTGCTCGCCAACTATCGCGACCGCGATCTGAAACCGGATATCGAGGCGTACAACAGCGCTGACTTTGAGCTCTGCTACCTGTGTCACAGCGCAGCCCCGTTTGGCAGCGAAACCCAGGAGCCGCGAAGCGACACGAACTTCCGGCTGCATGGCTTTCACCTGACGAGTGTCGTGAACCCGGGCGGCGGACCACTTGATATCGACACGGCCGGCGGCGGTCAAGGAAACGCTATTTGCGCGGAGTGTCACTTCCAGCTGCACAGTACCCGCTTCGCTCCTTACGCAGGCAATCAGACGTACTCGCGCGGGGTCAACTTCTCCCCGAACGTGCAGCCGCGGGGTAGCGCCGCCAATCCGCAGTGGTCCGGGCCGGCGAGCAGGACGTGCGCGCTGGTCTGCCATGGGGAGGACCACAACTCGGACACCTACTAGGCACCGGTGGAGGATTGGCGGAACGGTACGCGACACTCTAACGCCGGGTACATACCTTCCGCTATGTGCTGTATCCCGAATGTACGTCCCGACAGATGGAAGGGCAGCAGCGGCGAATCGGATGATTGTCTTGAGAGATAAGAAATGGCCGTTTCACGACGTGGTCTGCTGAAAGGGCTCGGCGGAGTCGCGGGCCTGCTGTTTGCGGGCGCCGTCGGCATCAGCCGGCTTCCGCTGTCGGTCACGAAGGGCCAGACCAAAGGCAAGAAAGCCGACCGCCAATGGGGGATGGTGGTGGACCTCCGCCGGTGCGACGGGTGCAAGGAATGCACGGGGGCTTGCCAGACTACCCACTACCTGACGAACGACCAGGAATGGATCAAGGTCTACGAGGTGGAGACCGAGAGCGGCGGAACCGTCTTCATGCCCCGTCTCTGCATGCACTGCGAAGAGGCGCCATGCCTCAAGGTGTGTCCCGTCCGGGCTACGTTCAAGAACGACCAGGGCCTGATCCTCATCGACCAGGACTTGTGTATCGGCTGCCGGATCTGCATGGCCGCCTGTCCGTACAATGCGCGCTACTTCAACTGGTGGGACCCACCGAAGCCACCCGCGCCGTTTGACAACCCCATGCCCGAGTTCCCCGTTCCCCAACAGCGCGGCACCGTGGGCAAGTGCATCCTCTGCGTGCACTACACGGACAAGGGCCGGCTGCCCGCCTGTGTCGACGCCTGCCGGATGGACGCCCTTTACATCGCCGATCTCACGACTGGCGTCATGACCAACCGGTCAGGGGAGACGTACCAGCTTGAGCAGTACCTCCAGGAGAATGACGCTTTCCGTTACAAAGAGGAGCTGAACACAAGCCCGAGGGTGTGGTACGTCGCTGGCCATGGCCAATCACTCAACAGGAAGAGCCCGGGGTAGTGATGGACCGTCCGTTCGAGACGGAAGCTCACGACGTCAGGGCGGCCGCGGTAGCGCCCATTCTGCAACCGGGACCGATGTTCTGGCCGCTGGCGTTATTCCTGTCCCTGATAGTCCTGGCAGGTGCTGTAGCAATGGTCCAGCAGTTGATGTTTGGACTCGGGGTAACCGGCCTGAACAACGATGTATCCTGGGGCTTCTACATTTCTAATATGGTGTTCTTCATCGGGCTAAGCTACGGCGGCGCCGTGACTTCCGCCATCCTGCGGTTGACCAATGCGCCGTGGCGGGCGCCGATGGTGCGCCTGGCAGAGGCCACAGCTCTCGTTACGCTCTTGATCGGCTCACTGTTCCCGATCATCGACCTGGGGCGCCCCGACCGGATGATGAACCTGCTGTTGCACGGACAAGTCGGTTCGCCTGTTCTGTGGGACGTCATAGCCGTGAACACCTACATGGTGGCCACGGTGATCTTCCTGTTTCTGCCGCTCATTCCTGACATGGCGTTCTGCCGGGACCACCTGGGCCCGGCC
>JBDSHD010000063.1:0-8788 GCA_039918655.1 Dehalococcoidia bacterium
ATCACCTGTCGACTCCTAATTGTCGCCCAGCCGTCCGCTGGGAAGGAGCGCCCCTTCACCGAGCCTCCGCGCCGTCGACAGCGCGAATCCATCAGTCATCCCTGAAACGTAGTCGGCCGCGCGACGCCATGTAGGGTCTCCTTCGATTACGAAGTCGCTCTGGACCTCGTCAGGATGCTCCAGGAAGTGCCGGTACAACAGTTGCACCACGCGTTGTGCCTGCTCGGTCTCCTTCTGGCGGCCTTCCAGCAGGTAGACGCGCTGGAACATGAACTCTCGCAGTGTATTTGCGGCTGCCCATACCCGTGCGTTCATCCCAATCTTGCGGTCACCGGGGGGTTCTCCGTCGCCTGTCGCCCACCACGACGCATCGATGATATCGCAGACCAGGGTGTTTATCCGCTCTGAGTGACGCCTTCCCAGGACCTGCCCCACTTCCGTCGGCAACTCGGCCTCCGAGATAAGCCCGGCTCTGATGGCGTCCGCAATATCATGGTTGATGTAAGCGATGGCGTCCGAAATCTTCACTATTTGACCCTCAAGGGTTGAAGGGACTCCCCACGCCTCAGCCATAATGTCCTCCCGGACCTTCGAGGAGTTCACGATCCCGTCACGTACTTCCCATGTCAGGTTCAGGCTCTCAAGTTTCTCGACCACGCGGAGGCTTTGCTCGGCATGGCGGAACCCTTCAGGCACTACTTCGGCAAGCGCCTGTTCGCCGGCGTGACCGAATGGTGGATGGCCGATGTCGTGGGCCAGCGCCGAAGCTTCCGCCAGGTCCTCATTGAGGTTCAGCGCTCGCGCAATTGTACGCGCTATCTGAGCTACCTCGAGCGTGTGGGTTAGCCGCGTGACGAAATGGTCGCCCACCGGTGCGATGAAGACCTGAGTCTTGTGCTTCAGGCGCCGGAACGCCTTGCAGTGGATGATCCGATCTCGGTCGCGCTGGAACTCCGTGCGTACCGGCGAGGGAGCCTCCGGCACCTCGCGCCCCCGGCTGGAGCGGCTGCGCGCGGCGCGAACAGATAGCGCGTCTTCGCGGATTTCCAGATGGCGGGCGACGTCGGAGAGGTGTGAATCCACTTCAGGTATCAAAACGGGTCTCCGGCGCAATTCTAACCCTCCCGGCTCCTCATCCTGAGCTCGTCGTGGCACAGATTGTGGATAGGGCGGACCCGTCAAATTCAAGACGCAGACGATAGGGCGCCTGCCGGATCTTCCGCCAGCCCCCCCTCGGCATCGAGTTCAGCCTCGACTTTCGCGATTATCTGACGGGTCTTCCCGATCACGTCGCGGTTAATCGATACGGAGGTTACCCCCCACTCGACGAGTTTCCGGGTGACCTCGGGGAAGTCGCTGGGAGCTTGTCCACAGATCGAAACCGTGATCCCTCGGCGGCGTGCGCCCGTTACCAGGATCTCCAGCGCCTTCATGACCGCCTCGTTGCGTTCATCGAAGGCACTCGCGAAGTGAGCAGAGTCCCGATCCACGCCCAGCGTGAGCTGGGTCAGGTCATTGGAGCCGATGCTTATGCCGTCAATACCAACGTCGATGAATTTGTCGAGGAGAAACACGTTGGACGGAACCTCAGCCATCATCCAGAGCTTGAAATCGTCACTACGCTTGAGCCCGTAACTCTCCATCAGCCCCTTCACTTGAGCTAGTTCTTCAGGAGTGCGCACGAACGGAATCATGACCCATAGATTCGGGAATTCCGCCCGGACTCTCTTGATCGCTTCGATCTCAAGCTGGAAGACCTCCGGATCGTGGATATACCGGGCGGCCCCACGGTACCCGATCATCGGGTTTTCTTCCTCGAACTCGTAACGCGCGCCGCCTTTCAGGTTCCGGTACTCGTTTGTCTTGAAATCCGTCGTTCGATAGACCACGGGCCGTGGATGGAACGCCTTCGCGAATTCGCGGAGGCCGTTCGCGAGTTTGGTTATAAAGTCCTCTGGACGGCCTTCGTCGATGCAGAGGCGTGGGTGCTCCTTGATGTAGTCCGCCACGATGAACTCAGCTCTTAGTAAGCCAACCCCATCGACGTTCTCCTTCGCCATCAAGTCGGCCAGGCTCGGCTCGGCCAGGTTCAGGTAGACCTTCGTCCTCGTCTTGATATTGATCGCTTTGGCGCGGCGGCGTTGCCATTCATCAGCCCAGGCGAGACGACCGTCAGCTTTACCCTCATAAACAACGCCACGGGATCCGTCCACCGTGATTTCCCTCCCTGCACTGAGTCTGGAAGTCGCGGACTCCGTACCGACCACGCAGGGAACGCCAAGCTCGCGGCTAACGATTGCTGCGTGGCAGAGCCGCCCCCCTTCATCCGTGACGATCCCCGCAGCGCGTTTCATCGCCGGAACGAAGTCCGGAGTCGTCATCGCAGCGACAAGGATGTCGCCCTCCCGCACGAGGTCAATGTCCTCTGGCCCGCGTACGACCTTGACCGTTCCAAAGGCGACACCTGGGCTCGCGGCCGCGCCTTCGAGAATGATCGGGGCCGGTTCAGGCGCGCCATCATCTTCCTCCTCGGCCATCGTCGAAATCGTGGTCGTTACGGGCCGTGATTGCACGATGTAGAACTTCCCACTCTCAAACGCCCACTCGATGTCCTGGGGCCGGCCATAGTGCGCCTCGACGATCCCACCAATCGCAGCGAGATCCTTCACCTGTTGTTCGGTGAGTTTCGGCTCCCTTTGGTCTCCCTCGGGGACATCAACCCAGAGATTGTTGTCCTCACCGGGCCTCGCCCGCTCTCGGCGGATGAGCTGGCGGCGCTGCGCCTTAATCTCCACCTTCGTGATTTCAAGGCCCGCCTTTTTGACGACGAAATGGTCAGGTGTGACCGCGCCGGAAACGATCGCCTCTCCCAGACCATAAATGGCGTCGATAACGATGTCCTGGCTGTTGCGCTTCGGGTCGATCGTAAACATCACCCCGGAGCGCTCGGACTGCACCATGTACTGCACCACGACTGCTATACCGACCTGCAGGTGATCGAAGCCAGATTCAGCGCGGTAGAAGATGGCTCGCGCCTCAAACAGTGATGCCCAGCACTCCTGCACCGCCCGGATGACGTTGTTCTCGCCCTGGATATTCAGGAACGTGCTCTGCTGGCCGGCGAACGACGCCTCAGCCAGGTCCTCGGCAGTTGCGGAACTCCTTACCGCCACGGGGAGGCCCTTCATCTGGCGGTACGCCCGTGCGATGGCTGTCGCCGTGTCGGCAGGCATCGCAGCGTCGAGGATCATCTCCTTCACCTCGTTCGATACACGCTGGAGGTCTGATCCCTTGTTCACGTCAACCGTCGCTACCGACGCTTTCATCTTGTCGCGCAGTCCGGCCGCGTCGAGAAAGTCAAAGTACACGTCGGATGTCACCACGAAGCCGGATGGCACGGGGATACCGGCCCGCGTCATTTCACCGAGGTTGGCGCCCTTGCCCCCAACTAGCCCAACGTCGTCCTTATTAACCTCACCAAACCAGGCGATAACCTTCAAGCTCTCGGCTCCTTCACTCAATCCAAACCGATCTTCACGGCCAGCACCGAACATCACCCGCGATTATATCCGGCCCGACGCGAGCCGCAACCTGACCGTCCGATCCATCAACATAACAGCGTGGCCGCTTCTTGGATTACAGGGGTTTGCACACTACTCCACGGTTACGGTCTTCGCCAGGTTCCGAGGCTGGTCCACGTCACAACCGCGCCTTACCGCGACGTGGTAGGAGAAGAGTTGTAGTGGGATCGACGTCAGGACGGGCATGAGAAGCGGCGAGATCTCCGGTACCGGGATAATGCGGTCGGCCTTCTCCTCCATCTCCGCGTCCCCAGCAGTGCAGACCGCGATCACGGTGCCCTCGCGGGCCTTCACCTGCTCTACGTTGCTCATCATCTTGTCCCTCAGGGAATCGTTTGGGCAGAGGGCGACAACGGGCATGTCTCGGTCAATCAGGGCGATCGGGCCGTGTTTCATTTCCCCCGCGGGATAGCCTTCGGCGTGAATGTAGCTGACCTCCTTTAACTTCAGGGCGCCCTCCATCGCGACCGGATACTGAATGCCCCTGCCGAGGAACAGGAAGTCCTTGCACCGGAAGAACTCATGCGCCAGCTTCTCGATTCTTGGCTCTTCTTTAAGAACCTCTCCGGCGAGATTGGGAAGCCGGGCCAGCGGCTCCAGGTAACCCGCCATTTGCTCCTTGTTCAGTACGCCTCGCGTCTGAGCCAGATAGCAGGCCAGCATGTAGAGGGCCGTTATCGAGGCGGTGTACGTCTTCGTGCTTGCGACGCCGATCTCCAAGCCGCAGCGGGTGTAAACTGAACCATCCGCCACGCGGCTGGCCTGGCTGCCCGGCACGTTTGTGATCGCGATCTGTGGGCAACCCTGGCGCTTCGCTTCGTCCATCGCCGCCAGGGTATCGACAGTCTCTCCCGACTGGGTAACCGACACCACCAGCGTGTCCCGACCCAAAATCGGTCCCCGGTATCTCATTTCAGAGGCGTTGTCGAATTCCGCCGGAATCCTGGCTATCTGCTCAAAGAAGGACCGCCCAATCATCGCTGAATGCAGGCTCGTGCCCATGCCCACCAGAACCACCCGGCGTATAGCCGCCACCTGTTCAGGCGACAGATGGAACTCGTCCAGTTCAATCCGGGATTCGCCGAATAGCGCTCGCCCGCGGATCGTGTCGAGGATTCCCTCGGGCTGCTCCGCTATCTCCTTCTGCATGAAGTGCTTGTAGCTGCCCTTGGCCGCTGCCAGCGGGTCCAGGGACACCTCTTCGGGCTCTCGCTCAATCGCGAGTCCGTTATGGCAGTAGGTCACCCCTTCGCGCCGAACGCGGGCCGTATCGCCGTGCTCCAGGAATACCAGGCGCGAAGTGTGCGGTAGGAGCGCAGGAAGATCGCTTCCGACAAATGTCTCACCGTTCCCGTAACCGATCACGACGCCGCCGGCGTTGCCGATACGCGCAGCGACGATAGTGCCTGGCTCAGACTTGCTCATGGCCAGGATCGCATGCGCCCCTCGAAGATCGCTCGCCGTCTGAATCAAGGCTCCGTGCAAATCGCCACCCGGCTTCAGGTACTCTTCCAGGAGGTGCGGGATCACCTCAGTGTCCGTCTCTGAGAGGAAGACGTGGCCGACGTCCGCCAAGCGCTTACGGATCTCGTGGTGATTCTCCACGATCCCGTTGTGGATCACAGCGATGTCTCCACTGCAGTCACGATGCGGATGGGCGTTAACGTCGGATGGGCGCCCATGGGTGGCCCACCGGGTGTGGCCTATTCCTTGTTTGCCGCGCGGCCAGTGGTCCTCCAGAAGAGTCGCGAGGCCGGCGAGCTTGCCCTCGCGCTTGTGGACGCTGAGATCGCCCACCTCGTTCAGTATTGCGATCCCAACGCTGTCGTAACCGCGATATTCAAGGCGTCGCAGGCCGTCGATTATGACCGGCGCGGCTTCCTGCTCGCCCACGTATCCAATGATCCCGCACATACCTTTACCGCCTTCTGTGTCTGGTGTTAGAACGCCCCGGCATCAGTCATCGGTTCGTGGGCGCGCCTGCTTTCCGAACGTCGCTGCGTACAGCCTTTGGCGATCCGTACTCCCCCCGCAACTCCTCGGGGAGCATCTCAGCGATCGCCGTCATGATCCGTCGAGTCCCTGCCTCAACCTCTTGGCGCCCAATCCTTCTCCCGGCGAGCAGTTGGAAGGGTTCTCCGAATCTGACGTGGACGCGCGTGCGTCGCAGGAAGTCCCTCGGCAACTTCACGTGCTCGGTTCCCCAGATCGCAACCGGCTGGACGAGTGCCCCCGTGCGCAGCGCGATCAACGCGGAGCCCTGCTCACCGGCCTTCAAGCCCTCACCGTGACTGCGCGTCCCCTCCGGGAACATTCCCAGGCAACCACCTTCCTTCAGCAGGTCCTGCGCGCGCCGCAGAGCCTTCAAATCCGCATCGAACCGGCGGACTGGTATCATCCCCGCCAAACTCATCATCCATCCGATGACCGGAGTCGAAAACCACTCGGCCTTCGTTAGCCACGCGATCCGCCGGGGCATCGCGTCAGTTAGCACCGGGGGATCGGCGTTGTTCAGGTGATTGCTGGCCAGGATCAGCGGCCCCTTGCGAGGAACGTTTTCCCGCCCCTGGATATCCCGGCTGCTGACCACGAGAAGGACAAGACGTACCCACGCGACATTGCCGTAGTAGAAAACGAATCGAAGGAAGGCCTTCATTTGGAAGCAGCGGTTGCCAGATCGATTACCTGGCGAATGATATCCTCCACGCGCCGTCCATCGGTTTGGATAACAATGGCGTCTTCCGCCGGCTTCAGGGGTGAAACCTCACGCTCGATGTCGATCTGATCACGCCGGCGAATGTCGTCCATCACCTCCGCCGCGGTAGCACCCCGTCCGGTGTGACTAAACTCCTCGTGGCGACGGCGGGATCGCTCTTCGAGAGACGCATCAAGATACACCTTGATGTCAGCGTTCGGCAGGACAACCGTGCCAATGTCCCGTCCTGCCATCACAATCGGCTGCCGCGCTGCTATGTCACGCTGCTTTCTTACCAGCGCGTCGCGCACTCCAGCTACGCGCGACACAAGCGAGACGTTGGCCTCGACTTCGGACGAACGAAGCGACTCGGTGACATCGCTACCGTTGACATAAACCCGCTCGTTGTCAGGGCTCTCCGGCGAAGACAACGAAACCTCCAGTTGGAGTCTGTTCGCCAGGGAGGTCAGGGCCGCGGCGTCTTCAACGGCGATCCCTGCGACCAGTGCGGCGTGCGTCACGGCCCGGTACATGACCCCCGTATCCAGGAAACGGTATCCCAGCGTGGAAGCGAGGCGCCGGCCGATCGTGCTCTTACCGGAAGCCGCCGAACCATCAACGGCGATAGCTCGGGGCAACGCCTGACCAGTTTCGGAGGCGTCGGGCCCGGCGTCCGCGTTGGTCGCCGCTTCAGTCATCACGCCGATTATAAATTTGGTCACGGCGGGCGGCAATGATTTCTAATTACGGTCCGGACGGACAACCTCCCTCGCCATGATCGCCGCAATCACAAGGAGCGCCGCGAAGACCAGCGCCAGCAAGATGACGCTAACGGGAGATTCTGCGGAGTCTCTAGCCGGTGTTGAATCGGGCGCGATCCCGCTCCGTGGAGCATTCACCAGCGGCCTGACGACCCGTTCAGGGTCCGCCTGTTCACCGTCCGCACCCGCGACCGCGCGGACTTGGGCTCCTCCATTCGACCGGTCAGGACTACGAGCATCGCCTCCCTGGGCCGTTGAGTCGTTTTCTCGTTCTCCAACGCCCGGCGCCGCCGGTGTCAGGCTCACGTCATCGAACGTTACCGTGCCCTGGCCAGCCGACGATGGCCTCAGCATCAAGCGCACCTTGACTGTTCGCGCTTCAGTCGGGGCCTGTACGGCATCCGTAACCAGCTGGCGGAACTCTTCCCCGACGGCGAGAGACGTAGAGTCGCTGCTCTCCAGGATCCGCCCTGTCCCATCGTCGGATGCATACCACGACAGCCGCAGAAACGCCTCAGCCTGTCCCGCCTTCGCCCACGCGCTCGCCTCATACCATGCCCCCGGGGCAATCCTCACGGTCTGGTATGCCCACTTCGTCGACGATGTTGAGGACGATATCTCTAACGACCGTTGGCCCTGAACACCCGTGTTATCGATCACCCTGTCCACACCGCCAACGTTGCGCCATCCATAGGCGGTCCCGTCCGCACGCACGACCTCGAAGCCACCATTCGTCAGCATGTCAAAGACCTCCGGCTCCCCCACCGGCGTGGCTGTTACCGCGGGAGTTGGAGAGGGCGTTGGCGTAGGGGAACTCGTGCCGGGCGTGACACTTGGTGATGGAGGGACTGTTGGCGCCGGCGTCGCCGCGGCGGACGGAGGCAGGGAAGGAACAGAAGTCCCGGTGAACGAAGCGTCGTCCACGAGTGCGGTGAACGGGCCGGCAGCGATGACATAGACTGCAACTCGGGCCACAGCCGCCCCCGCCGGAGCAGCCCTCGCGCCGGTTCCCAGACTACGGTAAGACGTCGACGCGCTCGTCAGCCATCCAGAGTCGGTGCTAGAGACCAAGCCATAACCGGAGTCCAACCACGAAATCCGAAGGAAGGCACGTTGTATGTTCGGATCGTTTGCGACGACCCAGGCCGAGAGGTCGTATTCCCAGCCCGGATGCACCGTCTTCACCTGGAAGACGTCGAAGGCCTGCTCGAAACCCGGGCTGGTGATGCCCAGCGCCCCGTCACCGGAGCGGGCGGACTCCGAGGGGTAGAGCACCGCGTCGAGACTCGCCCAGTTCGCGGTGCCGTCCTCGAAACCGGCGTTCGCCAGCATCTCGCTAGCACGAGCAGACGACGGCAGGAATGCGCTGATCGCAAACACCACCAGAACCAGGGACGGCACGCAGAATCTGCGCAAGGGGCGGGGCGCTCCTCCCTCCGGGGTTGGCGCTTATTCTAGTGACTTGTTGGCAAATTGTTAATACCCTTTTCCCCAGATGTGGATAAGTCTCACGAGAGATGAATATCTTGGCAGTACGTGGCGATTCCAGTTGACAGTCAAAATCGCGCGACATAAGTTTGGTGGTGCTCCCCGAGCCGCACGCGGGCCGAGGGATGAAGGGACTCAACGGAGCGGACGGGCGACCGGTCGCCTATCTGAGATCTGGATTCCGGAAGCGCGCTGGTGGTGCGGGGAGTTTTGCTTTCCCACAAACTCGAATCGCACAATCGGTCATGGTCGCGTACAATCAA
>JBDSHD010000064.1:0-13369 GCA_039918655.1 Dehalococcoidia bacterium
AGAGGGCGTCTGGCGCTCGATCATCGCGAGGCGCGCATGACCGACGACCCGCTACGGCGCTTCTTCGTTGATCCCGCGCTTCTGGGTGGAACACAGGTCACCATCACCGGCGACCTCGCGCACCGCCTTGCCCGCGTTCTCCGTTACCGTCCCGGCGACCAGATCGTCCTCACGTCCGGCGCGGTCACCGAGTACGTGGTCCGGCTGGAGACTGCCTCGCCGCGCTCCGTAACCGGCACCATTGTCGGCGAACGCCCGTCGCCGGCAGAGCCGTCCGTAGAAGTCATCCTTTACCAGTCTCTCATCCGCCCCAACCGCTTCGACTTTGCCCTGGAGAAGTGCACCGAGATCGGCGTCTCCCGCTTCGTCCCCGTGATCAACGAACGGACCCAAATCCAGGAGGAGCCCGGCGCAAAACGAGCCGACCGCTGGCGACGGATCATCATCGAGGCTGCCGAACAGTGTGGCCGAGGGCGCCTGCCCACCGTCGATCCGCCCCAACCGTTCGCAGACGCCCTCAGAACTGCGCCCGGCCTCACGCTCGTCCCCTGGGAGGACGAACGCACCACCCCGCTCGCCGCCTGCGTCCGCTCCCTCCCGGAACGCCCCGCCACCATCAGCGTCTTCATCGGCCCCGAAGGTGGATATACGAACGAAGAGATCACCGTCGCGGGAGGTGCAGGCGCAGTGCTGGTTACCCTGGGCCGCCGCGTACTGCGTTCAGAAACGGCGGCGACTGTCGCCTGCGGCATCATCCTCCACGAATTGGACGAGTAGCGGAGAGCGGGGCTTTGGCCACACGTTCTTGACATCGAGCCAGGGCCAAACCAGAATGGGGGGACAGTCAGTGACCGGCCGGTCAGTCATGCCTGACTCTGGAGTTGTAATGGCACGAGGGCTAACACTACCGCAACAACGCAAAGAGGAGACGCGAGTCCGCATCCTGGAGGCGGCGTACCGCGTGTTTGCCCGTCGCGGCTACGAGGCGGCGACCGTGGAAGAGATCACGGTTGAGTGCGGCATCGCTAAAGGAGCGCTTTATGGCCACTTTGCGAGTAAGGAGGAGCTTTTTCGGACGATCCTCGTCGAACATGTGCGCCGCCGAGCTGCAGAGACCGCCGCCCGCCTCGAGCCCGGGCTACCGCTCCGCGAGAGCATCCTCCGCATCATCGAGTCCTCCTGGGCAACGTGCCGCACGGATCCTATCTGGTCGTCCCTGCTCATGGAGTCCTGGGCGCTAGCGAGCCGCAACGAGTGGGGGCGCGAGGCGGTTGCCACGCACTTCGACCACTGCTCCACAGCCCTTGCACGGTTCCTCTCCGGCGCCCAGCGCGCGGGCCTCGTACGCGCTGACGTGGATGTGCATCAGGCCGCACGTCTCTTGCTGGCCCTGAACGACGGCCTCGTACTACAGTGGCAGACCCAGCCGGACAAGGTGGACCTCGAGGAGTACCTCCGCCCCATGGCCGATATGATTACGGGTTACTTGACGATCGAGAACCGGCGGATCAGCCAGGCGGGATCCAGGCGAACCAGCGGGAGTTGATGGTGGCGGAGTACAAGCACCCGGAAGCGCTGGCCACAACGGAGTGGCTGGCCGCGCACCTCGACGATCCGTCGGTCCGCGTGGTCGACTTGCGCTACAACGTCCGGATGGCTTCGGGCGGATCGTTCCGCGGCGTGCCGGGAACGGAAGCCTACCACGAAGGCCACATCCCAGGGGCGGCGTTCGTGGATCCCACATCCGACCTCTCGGACCCTGAGGACTCCCTCAGCATTTTGTCGCCGGGCCGTTTTGAAGTCTTGATGGGACATCTGGGGATCGGCAACGGCAGCACGGTCGTCGTGTACGACGACAGCGGCGGGACCTGGGCGGCCCGGCTCTGGTGGGCCCTGCGGTACTACGGGCACGACGCTGCGAAGGTTCTAAACGGCGGCCTGACCAAGTGGACTGCCGAAGGTCGCCCACTGGAGATGCGGACGCCCACGCCTCCTGCTGCGACCTTTCAGGCGCAGGCGCGGCCAGCTCTCACGGCGACCTGCGATGAAGTGAGGCAGGCCATCGAACGCCGTGACGTCTGCATCGTGGATGCGCTTCCTGAGCCGTTCTACACCGGGCAAGCCCGCCTCTATCCGGACCACCAGGCCGGCCACATTCCCACGGCCCTGAACGTGCCTGCGACTGCCAATCTTGACCAGGTAACCCAGACGCTCCTGACGGCGGACGAGCTGGCGCGGCTCTGGGGAAACGCGGGACTCAAACCCGATCAGAGAGTGATCACCTACTGCGGAGCCGGCGTCTATGGCGCCTACGACCTGTTCGTCCTCTACGTCCTGGGCTACGAGGATGTCAGCCTCTACGACGCTTCATGGATGGAATGGGGAGCAAGCCCGGAATTGCCCGTTGAAACGGGTTCAGGCGACAAGCCACATAATACAGACCCACCAAGGAGGTAAATATGGCTCGCGTAACGTTGTTGAATCCCGATGAGGCAACAGGCAGGACAAAGGAAGTGTTCGACAAGGTCAAGAGGTATTACCGGATGGTGCCGGGTCTCCAGAAGGGACTATGCTACCTCCCGGAGACCACAGATGCCTTGTGGACCCTGAGCCTGGCTACTGCCCGGGAGGGCAGCATCCGTGCAGAGCTCAAGCGGGTGTTCTTTGCCGTCACCGCCTATGAAGTCGAGTGCGAGTACTGCACGGCAGCGCACATGATCGCCCTGCTCGGGAAGCGGTGGAGCAGGGAGGAGTGCGTGGAGGTCATCGAGGGCAAGCCTTCGCCGCGGCTCTCGGACAAGGAGAACGCAGCCGTGAACTTCGCGCGCATCGTCGGGCGGAGGCCGGCGGCCGTCACCGACGAGATGGTCGACGGACTCCGAGCCATAGGTTGGACAGACGCAGAGATCGTCGAGATCGTGGCGTCAGTAGCCCTAATGCGGTACACCAGCACAGTGGCCAGCGCGCTCGATGTGCCGCTCGAAAGGGCCATGGAGGGCGTGGGCATAAGTTGCGGGGTCCCCCTTGACCGTCGTGACGACTGAGCGCGCCGAGGATCACCGCTTCATTACGGCATCCGCGTGCGCCGTATAGTGGTCCAGTAAGCGTAAAGTCACCCAAACAATGAGTCACAGAGCAAGATGGAGGTAATCTAGAATGTGGGATATGCACGACGGCTGGGGTTGGTGGATGGTCTTCGGCTGGATATGGATGGCGGTGTTCTGGGGGCTAATCATCTGGGCAGTGGCGACTGTAATCCGGCATCTGAGCAGTAGAGATTCCAGCCAGCCCCTGTCGAGCGCAGTTGCGATTCTTGAAGAACGCTTCGCGCGCGGCGAGATCAACCGCGAGCAATTTGACGAGATGCGCAGGGCGCTACGCAGCGAATAAGAGGGCTTGAATTCACGATTGGTTGCCAGTTCCCTCGACTGCCCTCAACCGCAGACCGGACGGAACCAGGGTACAGACGTTCGCTGGCGCCAGCTCTTTAACTTCGCCCAACGCTACACACAAGCAAGAGACTAGGGAGAACCAGAGATGAAGACAATCGGCGACTACGCTTACCAGGTCGAACTGAAGCAGCCACTCACCGAGGCGCGGGAGCATGTCGTTGCCGCGCTCAAAGAGCACGGCTTCGGCGTGCTTACAGAGATCGACGTGCGAGCGACGCTCAAGGAGAAGCTTGGCGTCGAGTCTCCGGCGTATCACATCCTGGGCGTGTGTAACCCGACGCTCGCACACCAGGCGCTAACCGCGAGCCCGCACGTTGGCCTCATGCTGCCATGCACCGTCACGTTGCGCGAGGACGCTGGCCACACCGTCGTCGAAGTGCTCCGGCCTGAGGCTGCACTCTCCATCATTGCCATCGAAGGGCTCAATCCGATCGCGGCAGAAGCAGAGCGTGGCCTCCGCGCTGTGGCCGAATCGCTTGAAATCACTCCTTCGTCAAGCCGCTGATCCGCTCCAGAACGGGGGGTCGACGACCACAGCGCAGTGTGGCGGAAGTGGCGCCGCCGACCCGGTACCCCGCTCGTACGCGAAGGGAAGAAGGAGCACGTGACGTCGTGAGACCGAGGCGTAACCCTAAGGCTCAACCCCCACGGCCGTAAAGTTCCGCGGGTCCACTCGCACGCCCCGTACCGCTGCCTCCCAGTGCAGGTGCGGCCCGCTCGACAATCCCGTCGTCCCCATGTAGCCGATCAGGTCACCCCGATTCACCTTCTGCCCCGTCGTCACCAGCATCTCGGACAGGTGACTGTAGCCGCTGAACACGCCGACGCCGTGGTCGATCATGATCGAGTTCCCGTACAGGTACAGCGCTTCCGCCATCGCCACCGTGCCCGTCGCTGACGCATAAATCGGCGTCCCCTCTTCGTTCGCGATATCGTGCCCGGTGTGCGCGAAGTAAGCGCCACCGTTGATCGAGCGGTGTTCCCCGAAGTTGCTCGAAACCGTCCCTTGCACCGGCACGATCCACGGCCCGCTCCAGTAACGTTGCGGTGTGAACCTCGCGAGGATCGCATTCACGCGCTGGCGCTCCGCCTCGACGCGCGCGGTGTCGCCTAACAGACCGGCGGGCCCCGGTGGCAACGTGATCTCCGTGAAGTCGAACCCGCCCTCGTTGACATCGAGCCAGCCCGATGCTAGCAACGTCTCGCCGGTCCAGACCTCGATCGGATAGCCGCCGATCGTGAACGAGGTGGGCAGGCCCACATAGGCGTACCACGTACCGCTGGCCGGGTCCGGCACCATTCCGTAACCAACGCCGGTGAAGTAGAACGAGGCTGCGCTCATACCTGCCGGTGGCTGCCTCAACCGGGCGATCAAGAATCCCCCCTGTCGGACGACACTACCGGACAGGTCGATTGTGTTCGTTGGCGGCACCGCCGTGGGCACGGGAGTAGGTATGGGCGTCGGTACTGGCGTTGGGCTCGGCGTCGGTGAAGGAGAAGGCGCCGGCTTACGAGTGGGAGAAGGAGATGGCGAGGCCGTCGGCGTGGGTGTCGACGCCGCGCCACCGCCGCACGCCGCGATCAGCAGCGCCAGGATCAGGATCGAGACGACAAGAGGTCGCACCACCTAATGGTAACGAACCGCGTGCCTCCCAACGATCCTCACACAGCGCCATTTGATCGCAGAGCCGGGATCGACTTCGTCGTATAATCCGCCCAGAAATCAACCGGAGGATGCATCGATGAACTCAACCATTCGCTTCCACGTTGCCGGCACAGATCTCGGCTGGGTACCTGTCACCCTGTCAGACAATGGGCTGCATTCGATCGAACTCCCCTTCGCAACACGGGAGGCAGCGATGCGCTCGGTCGCCGAGTCCGGTGCGTCCGACCCCGTGTCGTCAGCTGAAGCCGCGAAGATCGATGCGATGATCGCAGCCCTCGTGTTGGGCCGACCCGTCAACGGCACCCTGCCGATCGACTGGGCCGGGATCACGCCCTTTCGCCGCCAAGTTTTGGAGGAGTGCGGCCGCATCCCAGCCGGCCAAACCAAGAGCTACGGCTGGCTCGCCGCGCAGGTCGGCCGCCCGAACGCTGCCCGTGCTGTCGGACGCGTCATGGCTACCAACCCCTGGCCGTTGCTCATCCCCTGCCACCGTGTCGTGGGTAGCACCGGCGCCCTCCACGGCTACGGCGGCGGCCTGCCGTTGAAAGAACGGCTGCTGAAGATTGAGGGCGCGGTCAGCGCCTAAGCGTCATGCAACAGATCGCGATATTTGAAATTGTGGCCCTCACAATTGTGGGAGCAGCACTGGGATTTGCAGGCGTTGAAGTCCACATGAACTCCTCAATGAGGCTAGTCACGTTTGCGATCTTCCTAGGGATGCCGATCTGGCAGCTCATCATCATGCGGGCGCTTATACTTCCGTCGATGGTCAAGCAGGGTACCCCCCGGAAGAACGTCGAGATTGCGGGTTACGGCATGGCGGGTTCCGCAGGTGTCTTTGCGGTGGGGGCCGCTGTTGTCACAGGAACAGGGTGGGCGGCACTGCCAGTGGGCCTTGTCGGGCTATTCAATTGGCTCACCGTACGGGCGTTTCTCGAAAGTCTGCCTTACGAACCCCCTGCAACAGTTCCTTACGACGCCTAGGCGAAAACGCCGCCCAGCGGCCCGATAATCTGCCCCAACTCCAGCGTCAGCTCCTCGCAGCGGCGCGCGCTTGGCAGTTCCATCTCCACTTCCTCGCCGTTTAGCTGCTTGATCGCCAGCCGGACCGGGTCGCCCCCGGTGTACTTGCTCAGCGCCGAGACCACGGCGTTGAGCCGCTCTTCGTCGCTGTTCATGTCGTCCGTCTCGTCCAGGACGATCTTCAACCGTTGCTGCACGGGCTTCGGCTTCGGTGGCCCGTCCGAGATGCGGCCATTGCCATTGCCGTTGCCGTGCCCGTTACCGTTGCCGCCCCGCCGGTAACCGCGCTCGGGCGCGGGGTCCGGGACCAGCTTGTCCGGATTGATCCCGTCCTCGGTCCAGGCGACGGCCTTCTGAACGGCCGCCTGGAGGCGATCATTGTTTTCCCGCAGCCTCACCGTCGCCACGACGATGCTCGCCTTTGTCCAGAGTTCGCGTGTCTGCTCATACGTCTCCGGCCAGACCGTCACCTCGATGCTTCCTGTCAGGTCCTCGATTTCCGCCGCGATGAACGCGCGCCCGTCCTTCGTCGTCAACGTTCGCGTGTTTGTCACTAATCCGCCGATGATCACATCCCGCCCCGCCAGCTCTCGGTTCAACTCCACGATGGAGCAGGTGAGGACGCTCCCAAGCGATTCCGCAGCCCGAGCAAACGGGTGTTCCGAGAGGTAGATGCCCAGCAACTCCTTCTCCCAGCCTAGCTTCTGCTCTTTCGTCGCCGGGGTCGCCTTGTCCAGCACCGCGCCCTGCAGGTCCGCCGCTTGCTCCGCGCCCATCATGTCAAAGAGCGAGGTCTGCCCGCGCGCCTTCTGTTCCTGCGTCGACTGTGCGTACGACACGAGCTTGTCCAGGCTGACAAGGAGAGACGCGCGCTCGGCAAGCGAATCGAACGCACCCGCCTTCACCAGGCACTCGAGCGCTCGCTTGTTCAGGTTCTTGTAACTGACCCGTGTGAAGAAGTCATCGACCGATTGGAACGGCCCACCGGCCCTCCGTGTCTCCGCGATCACCTCCGCCGTGCCCTCGCCGACGTTCTTGACGCGTCCGAGCCCATAGCGAATGTGCTTGTCGGCGCCTACCAGCGTAAACGTCGCCCCGCTCTCGTTGACGTCCGGCCGCAGCACAGGGATCCCCAGCCGGACGCACTCACTGTAGGCCTCAGCGATGCGCTCCTGTCCGCCCGCCATCACCATTACTGCTGTCATGTACTCCTTGGGGTAGTTGGCCTTCAGGTACGCCGTCTGATACGCGATCAGGGCGTACGATACTGAGTGAGCCTTGTTGAAGGCGTAGCCCGCGAACGGCTTGATCAGTTGGAAGATCACCTCGGCGTCTTCGCGCGAATAACCCTTGGCGATGGCACCGTCCACGAACTTCTGCACCTGGTCGTCCATCATCCCCTGGATCTTCTTGCCCATCGCCTTGCGCATGATGTCCGCTTCGCCCAACGTGTACCCGGCGAACTTCTGCGCGATGAGCAACACCTGGTCCTGGTAGACGATCACCCCGTAGGTCTCGTCCAGTATCTCGCCCAGGTCCGGGTGCGGGTACCGGATCTCCTCTTCGCCGTGCTTGGCGCGTATATACGTCGGGATATGCGCCATCGGCCCCGGCCGGTACAGCGCGACCATCGCCGCGAGGTCCTTGATCGATGAGGGGCGCAGGTCCACGACGTAGCGCCGCATGCCCGCAGACTCCATCTGGAACACCCCGAACGTGTCGCCCTTCGCCAGCATCTCGGACGTCTTCGGGTCTTCGTCAGGGAGGTTCGAAAGATCGATATCGACGCCGCGCGCTTCCTTGATCACCTCACAGGCCTTCCCCAGGATCGTCAGGTTTGTCAGCCCCAGGAAGTCCATCTTCAGCAGCCCCAGGTCCGCCACGTCCCACATCCCGAACTGCGTCGTCGGCAGCGCCCCCTCGTCGCCTGATGAGGGCCGCTGCAGCGGGACGATGTTGACCAGCGGCTCCGGCGCGATCACGACGCCGGCCGCGTGAGTGCTGGCGTGCCGAGCCACGCCCTCCAACTCGCGAGCCGTATCGACAAGCTCCATGACCGATGGGTCACTCTCGTATAGCTGCTTGAACTCAGGCCCTTCGTGCAGCGCCTTGTCGATTGTCATCGTGCCGAACGACGCCGGCATCACCGGCACCAATCTCGCGACGCGGTCAACGTCTCCGTACGACATCCCTAACGCCCGCCCGACATCTCGTATCGATGCCTTGGCGCCCAGCGTCCCGAACGTGATGATCTGCGCCACCCGGTCGTGCCCGTACCGGGAGGCCGCGTACTTGATCATCTCGTCGCGCCGGTCTTCCGCGAAGTCCATGTCCACGTCCGGCATCTCCTTGCGCTCCACGTTCAGGAAGCGCTCGAAGACCAGGCGGTGCTCAAGGGGCTCGATCTCGGTGACGTTCAAGCAGTAGAGGATGATCGAAGCGGCGGCCGAACCCCGGAGCGCCATCTGGATGCCCTCTGTCCGCGCGTGCTGCGCGAAATCCGCCACGCACAGGATGTAGTCTGCGAAACCGGTCTGCCGAACGACGTCCAGCTCGTACGCCAGCCTCGCCGTCGGCTCCTCGGGCTCACCGGGGTAAAGGCGCGCCAGCCCTTCCCGGCACAGGTTCTCCAGATGCTTGTCCGAGTCCATCCCGGACGGCACCTGCGCCTGCGGGATGCGCGTCCGTCCGAACTCCAGCGTGAGGTCGCACATCTCGGCGATCTTCCACGTGTTGTCCGCGGCCTCCGGCAAGTCCGGGAAGACCGCTCGCATCTCCTCCTCGGACTTCAGGTAATAGTCGCCGAAGTTGCCTGCCATCTTGAACCGGTTCTCCTCCTGCACAGTGGCGTTGGTGCCGATGCACAAAAGGATGTCCTGATACCTGGCGTCCTCGTGGTTAACGTAATGGATGTCGTTGGTCAGCACCGGTGGGAGGCCGGTTTCCTTTGCCAGCCGCACCAGGTCCTTCGTGAGTTGCGCGTGCTCCTGAATACCGTGGTCCATCACCTCGATGTAGAAGTCCCCGAACAGCTCCTTGTAGTACTGCGCCGCCTTCACCGCCTCGTCGAAGCGGCCGTCCAGCAGGTACCGCGACACCTCGCTCGTAGCACAGCCGGAGAGTGCGATGATCCCCTCGTGGTGCTTCTCCAGTAGTTCCTTGTCCATGCGCGGCTTGTAGTAATAGCCCTCGAGGTGCGCCTTGGTGGAGAGCACGAGCAGGTTCTGGTATCCGACCTCATTCTTGGCGAGGAGCGTCATGTGGTACGGGCTCTTCGCCTCAGCCGACCGGTCGTGGCGCGAACTCTGCGCGACGTAGGCTTCGATCCCGATGATCGGCTTGATTCCCCGCGCCTTCGCTTCCTTGTAGAACTGGATCGCCCCGTACATCACCCCGTGGTCCGTCAGCCCAACCGCTTCCTGCCCCAGTTCCTTCGCCCGGTCCATCAATTTCGGGATGCGCGCCATCCCGTCGAGAAGGGAGAACTCCGTGTGCGTGTGCAGGTGCGTGAACATTAGTCAGAACTGCTAACAAGCTTAGGCATTACAGTAGAACGCGGGCAGCGCGAGCGAGGTTCATTATATGCCCGCCGTCAACCAGATTGAACCTCGAGTTGAGCCGATTTTCGTGCCGGTTTTGTGGAACCGATCCGCCGTCACTCCGGGCGCCAGCGGAGTACCGGCTTCCGCGCTGCCGTCGCCTCGTCCATCCGGCGCAACGGCGCATTGTATGGCGCCCCTTTAACCAGCTCCGGCTCCTCAATCGACTCCTGGTCGATCGCCAGCATCGCGTCGCAAAACGCGTCCAGCGCCTCGATCCCCTCGGTCTCCGTGGGTTCGACCATCATCGCCTCGTCCACGATCAACGGGAAATAGATCGTCGGCGGGTGAAAGCCGTAGTCGATCAGCCGCTTGGCGATATCCAGCGTCTTCACCCCGCGCTGCTTCTGCCTCGAACCCGACAGCGTCACCTCGTGCATGCAGCGACGATCGGCGGCCAGCTTGTAGTTATCCCGCAGGCGTGCTTGCACGTAGTTCGCGTTGATCACCGCGTTCTCGCTCACCGCAAGCAACCCCTCGCCGCCGAGCGCCTTGATGTAGGTCAGCGCCCGGACGAGCACGCCGAAGTTACCGTGGAACGCCATAGTCTTGCCGATGCTGTCTTCAGGCCGGGTCAGGCTGAACGTTTCGCCATCCCGCGAGACGATCGGCGCTGGCAGGTACTGCGCGAGGTGCGACTTCACGCACACCGGACCCGCACCCGGGCCACCGCCGCCGTGCGGCGTCGAGAACGTCTTGTGCAGGTTCAGGTGGACTACGTCGAACCCCATGTCGCCGAACCGCGCCTGCCCCAGGAAGGCGTTCTGGTTCGCGCCGTCCCCATACAGGAGAGCGCCGTGATCGTGCAAAAGCGAGACGATCTCGCCGATGTTCTGGTCGAACAGCCCCAGCGTGGACGGCAGCGTCAGCATCATCGCGGCCACCGTCTCGTCGGCATTCGCCCGCAGGAACTCAATGTCGGTGTTTCCGTTGGCGTCGGATGGGACGGACACCACGTCGAATCCCGCCATCGCTGCTGTCGCCGGGTTCGTCCCGTGCGCTGAGTCAGGGACCAGGACCTTGCGACGTTTGGTGTCGCCGCGCGCCAGGTGGTACGCCTTGATCATCAGGATCCCGCACAGCTCGCCCTGAGCGCCTGCCGCCGGTGCCAGGCTGACCGCGTCCATGCCGGTGATCTGGAGCAGCGACTCCTGCAGTTCATTCAGCACGGCCAGCGTCCCTTGCACGGTCTCGGCCGCCTGCTGCGGGTGCGCGAAGGCGAAGCCCGGATAGCGCGCGACGTCCTCGTTGACCTTCGGGTTGTACTTCATCGTGCACGAACCCAGCGGGTAAAACCCGGTGTCCACGCTGTAGTTCAGCCTGCTCAGGCCCACAAAGTAACGAACGATGGCGTTCTGCGACATCTCCGGCAAGGTCAGGGCGTCTCGCAGATACCGGCCGTCAGGCATCGCCGCCGCGGGCACGTCGAGAGCGGGCAGGATAACACCCTTGCGCCCCGGCCGGCTGCGGTCGAAGGACAGCCTTCCACCGATGTCTGCTTTCGTTGGTCCAGTGCGCGGGCGTCGTTCAGGCGCCATCGTCATCTCCCCACCTCCGCGAGCGCGTCGCGTAACCGCTCGATCTCCTCGCGGGGATTCATCTCCGTTACGCACACGAGCATCCGGCCCGAGACGTCGAGCCCGCCGATGATCTGCCGCTCCAGCAACACTGCGTTCACCTCCACCGCCGGTCGCGGGCAATTCACGACGAACTCCTTGAAGAACGGGCGATTCATGTCCACTGAGTAGCCCGGCAGGGCGTCGATTATCTTCGCGGTGTAGTGAGCCTTGTGGTAACAGGATTCAGCGATCTCGCGCAGACCGTGTTTCCCCATCGTCGTCAGGTACACCGTTGCCGCCAGCCCCACCAACTGCTGGCTCGTACAGATGTTGGACGTCGCCCGCTCGCGCCGGATGTGCTGCTCCCGTGTCTGCAGCGTCAGCACGTAGCCGGTGCGGCCGTCCATGTCTGTCGTACGCCCGACGACCCGTCCGGGCATCTGCCGCACGTACGCCTCGCGGCACGTGAACAATCCCAGCCACGGCCCGCCGAAGTTCGCCGGCCACCCGAGACTCTGTCCCTCCGCCACCGCGATATCGGCGCCGTATTCACCCGGCGGCGTGAGCATACCGAGGGATATCGGGTCCGCCGCGACCACATACAGCGCACCCGTTGCCTGGGCCGCTTCGCCCAGTGTCCATACGTCTTCCAGGTGTCCCAGGAACGCGGGGCTCTGAACCGCGAGGCAAGCGTGCTCGCTCGTTACGTTGCCATCGCTCACCACGTCAACCACCAGCTCCGGCCCGAACGCGTACGTCCGGACCACGTCCAGCCACGCCGGGTTAACGCTGTCGTGCACGGCGATACGGGTTCGCCCGGTGACGCGGCAGGCCATCAAGCAGGCTTCTGCCAGGGCACTGGCCCCGTCGTACATCCCCGCGTTGGCCACGTCCATACCCATTAACTCACAGGTCATCGACTGCAGCTCGAACATCGTCTGCAGCGTCCCCTGGCTGATCTCCGGCTGGTACGGTGTGTACGCGGTGTAGTACTCGCTCCGGCCAATGATGTGCCCGACGATGCTCGGGATGAAGTGCTGGTAAGCGCCGCCTCCCAGGAAGCTCGCTGTGCCGTTCCCCGCCACCACGTTCCGGTGCGCCAGGTCCGACATCTCGCGCGCCAGGTCGAACTCGCTCAACGCCGGCGGAAGGTCGAGACTCCCGATCTTGAACGCCGGTGGAATGTCGGAAAATAGCTCATCGACCGACGCGACCCCGATGGCGTCCAGCATCTGGCGCCTGTCCTCGTCGGTATTCGGGATGTACGGATGCGCCGCCGTCATTCGCCGCCCGCCCTGATGAACTCCTCGTACGCGTTTGCGTCCATGAGGCCGTCCAGCTCCGACGGGTCGCTCAACTTCACCTTGAGCATCCATCCGTCCCCGTATGGGTCATCGTTCACCCATTGCGGGTTATCGGTCAGGCCATCGTTTCGCTCAACCACCTCGCCGCTCACCGGCGAGAACAGCTCGCTCACCGCCTTCACCGACTCAATCTCGCCGAACTTATCCATCCGGGTAACCTGCGACCCGGGCGCCGGCAGGTCGACGAACACGATGTCACCGAGCTGGTCCTGGGCGTAATCGGTGATGCCGACAATACCGTCCGCGGTGATCCATTCGTGTTCCTTTGTGTACTTCCTATCGTCTGGGCTGGCCAATCTCGCCTCCTCAACTAGGCCTTTAGGCCTTCTTCGGTCTCTTGTAGAACGGGCGCGGAACCACCTCCACGGGCAGCACCCGGCCCCGGACATCCACGTCCAACCGGATCCCCTCGGCCGCCAGTGCTGGCGGGACGAATCCCATCCCGATGCTAACGCTCAGAGTAGGTGAGAACGTGCCGCTGGCGACAGCCCCAATCTCGTTCCCGCCGTCGAGTATCGCGCACCCGTGTCGCATGATCCCCCGGTCCAGCGCCTTCAAACACACGAGCGTGCGATCAACCCCGGATTCCTTCACGCGTTCGATCGCCGCGCGCCCGATGAAATCAGCGCCATCATCCAGCGTCACCACCCAATCGAGCCCCACTTCCAGCGGGTTTGTCGCTTCATCCATGTCATTGCCGTACAAG
>JBDSHD010000065.1:0-3293 GCA_039918655.1 Dehalococcoidia bacterium
CTCGGTGAGGGCGGCGTGGCGTGGGTCGAGGCCGTCCGGTACGGGCAAACAGAGCATCGCGCTGAGGACGATCCGTTCGGAGTACGCGCCGGGATAGGTGTTGTTGTAGCCGATCGCCTCGATCCCATCGGAGGTGATGATCACCGGCATGGACACGACGACATCGCCGACCTTCACGTTGGTGACGCCTGCCCCGACCTCGACGATGCGCGCCGAGAACTCGTGACCCATCACCACGTCTTTCTTCAGGTCCATCACGAATGGCGCGCCGGAGGCCTCGGCCGTCGAGATCAGCTTGTCGGCGAACTTGAGCGCGTGCAGGTCGCTGCCGCAGATCCCACAGGCGATCACGTCGGCGAGGACTTGTCCAGGGCCGGGCGCCGGCACTGCTACCTCGTCGATCACAAGCTCTTTGTTACGCATCACGGCTGCCCGCATGGTTCCTCCGGGTGTTCGGTGAGTTACGAATATCGCAGCGAGGCTGGCTCTGATTGACGAGGTCGTTCCGTTCTGGCCTCCGTGCCGCGATAATAGCAGTATCAGCGGCGACGCACGAACTCGCGCGAGGCGGCCTGATCTGGCAGGGTTAGTGGCCAGGAAGTGGGCAAGAGGCGACCGGTAGGGAGAGAAGAAACACCATGAAACGCACCAAGTTCGGCGCCTTCTTAGCGCCTCACCATCCCGTTGGCGAGCACCCGATGCTGCAGTTCCAGCGTGATCTCGACTTCGTCGCCCACCTCGACCGGTTGGGCTACGACGAGATCTGGTGCGGCGAGCACCACAGCGGTGGCTGGGAGATGATCGCCTCACCGGAGATGTTTCTCGCGGCGGCAGGACAGGTGACGCAGCGGATCCGGCTGGGCACCGGCGTTGTCTCGCTGCCCTACCACCACCCCTTCAACGTCGCACAACGCATGGTCCAACTCGACCACATGACGCGCGGGCGGGCGATCTTCGGCTCCGGCCCGGGCGCCCTACCGTCGGACGCGCACACGCTGGGCATCGAGCCGATGGTGCAGCGCGACCGCCAGGACGAAGCGCTCGGCGTCATCATCAAGCTCCTTCGTGGGGAGCCGCGGTTCGACTATGAGTGCGAGTGGTTCACCTTGAAGGACGCCCAGCTCCAGATCCTCCCACTGCAGGAAGAGATGGAGATGACGGTCGCTTCATCGCTCAGTCCGTCGGGCATGCAGCTCGCCGGCAAGTACGGCATCGGCGCCCTCTCCATCGCCTCGACATCTTCCGAGGGTCTTCAGGCGCTGCCAACGCAATGGGCGTTCGCCGAGGAAGCGGCCCGGAAGCACGGACAGACGGTCGATCGCAAGAACTGGCGCGTGCTGATGAGCTGGCACCTCGCGGAATCGAAGGAACAGGCGAAACAGGAAGCCATGCTCGGCCTCCACAACTGGCACAACAACTACAACGTGCACGTCCTCGGCCGCCCGGGCGCCACGAAGGTCGACGATCCGCGGCAGCTCATCGACCAGACCGCCGGTGGCAGCGCCGAGGGTGGTGGAACCGCCGTCATCGGTACGCCCGACGAACTCGTGAAGGCGATCCGTAACCTCCAGGACGTGACCGGCGGGTTCGGCACGGTGCTGGGCTTCGTACACGACTGGGCGAACCCCGAGGCGACCGCTCGCTCGTGGGATCTGTTCGCCCGCTACGTCATCCCCGAGATCAACGGCTTCACGCGCCCGATGGCTGACTCGGCCGAGTTCTTGCACGACAACCAGAAGCAGTTCATGGCGAAGGCCGGCGCCGCCGTCATGGCGAAGATCAAGGAAAACGAAAAAGCCTCGGCAGCGATGGCCGTGACGATGCAGCAGATGGCGACGCGCACCCAGGGCGGCGAGTGGCGCCCGAACGCCCCGTCAGAGATGGCTGGCGAGCCCGAAAAGAAGACTTAACTCTTCCGTCCGAGCGAACCCCGCATCTGGTCTAACATGCCCGACGCCGCCGCTTCTTTCGCGCGGGCCAGGCAGTTCTTCACAGAGCGCGCGTCGCTGTTGCCGTGGCCGATGAAGACGATGCCGTTGACGCCGAGGAGCGGGATGCCTCCATAGGTGCCAGGATCCATGCGGTCGCGCATCGAACGCAGGCCGGGCTTCAGGATCAGCGCTGCCAGCTTGTACTGTAGCTTCGAGGTGAGGGCGCTGCGCAGTTCGCGGAAGATGAAGTCGGAGACGCCTTCCGTGACTTTCATGGCAACGTTGCCGGTGAACCCATCGGTGACGATGACGTCGGCCTTGTCCTTGTGTACCTCGCTCCCTTCGATATTGCCGATGAAGTTGAGCTCGGTGTGCGCACGTAGGCGGGCATGTACGTCCTGCACGAGTTCGCTGCCCTTGGAGTCTTCGCCGCCGATGTTCAGCAGGGCGACGCGTGGTCGCGGCACGCCCATCACGCGCTCGGCGTAGATGCTGCCCATCTGGGCGAACTGCACCAGGTACGACGGCTTCACGTCGGCGTTGGCGCCCACGTCGAGCACCAGGACGCCTTTCTCGCTAAACGGGGCGATCGTGCCGAGAGCAGGCCGTTCGATGCCGTGGATGCGGTTCAGGTTCATCAACGCCGAGGCCATGATCGCGCCGGTGTTGCCGGCGGAGACGAAGGCGCTGGCGACACCGCGCTTCACCATCGTCATGCCGACGTTGATCGAGGCGTCGCGCTTCTGCCGTACCGCCTGCGCCGGGTGCTCGTCCATCCCGATCGCCTCGCTGGCGTGGACGATCTGGAACTCCGCCGGAATGCCGCCAGCCCTCGTGATCTCGGCTTCGATGATGGTCTTGTCACCGACCAGCGCCACTTCGACGCCAAGCTCGGCCTGGGCGAGCATGGCGCCCGCGACGATCTGTGCTGGGGCGAAGTCGCCGCCCATAGCGTCCAGTGCAATGAGCAAGAAGACTACCCCTCAAGCCCCTCCCTGTGTGAAGGGGCGTATCGTTCCTGATTGCGGAGGCTCGCCTTAGCCCCCGGCGAGTTCGGCCACGATGATCATGCTATCGCTCTCGTCCGTATAGGGCGAGAGCGCGGTATCCCCGTAGATATCAGCAAGACGAAGACCGGCGCGCTCCAACAGAAGTTCGACCTCGAAGCGGCCGCTGGCTCGCATCACCACCTCAATCTGGCGGCGGCGCACCGTGCCGTCGGCGCCCGTACGGTCGAAGATCACCGTATCGATGGTCACCTGCCGCGACGGCGCGGCGGACATCGAGCGCATCTTTGTGATCGGCGCCCCGGTCGCCGGATCGGGGCGCGTCCATTCGTACAGCAGTACTGGTTCAGCATCC
>JBDSHD010000066.1:0-12520 GCA_039918655.1 Dehalococcoidia bacterium
AGGCGCCGTCTGGGATCCGCCGGGCGGCGGTAACACGCGGGTCCGCTGGTACGCTTGGACGAAGGCACAGTTGGCAGGAATGATTGCTGATTTAGCATCCGAAGCGTGACTGATGTGCGAAACCCCGATAATCGGTCGATTCAGCGCCTGTTTTCAATACGAAATGGGCGATATTGTGATACAATGTTAACGATTATTACAATGCCATTCCGCCCCCGGAAGGACAGTGACCCCGTATGGTAGCTTCCAAGAGCAAGTACACCGCCCAGGACATCCAGGTACTAGAGGGTCTCGAAGCCGTCCGCAGGCGCCCCGGTATGTACATCGGGTCCACGGACGAGCGCGGTCTCCACCACCTGGTGTACGAGATCGTCGACAACTCGATCGACGAGGCGATGGCCGGATTCTGCGACAAGATCGATGTCACGATCCATGCCGATGGGTCGGTCACGGTCGTCGACAACGGCCGCGGAATCCCCGTCGACAAACACAAGCGGACCGGGGTGTCAGCGCTTGAGACGGTCATGACCTACCTCCACGCGGGCGGCAAGTTCGACAGTGAGGCCTACAAGGTCTCAGGTGGTCTCCACGGCGTCGGCGCGGCGGTCGTCAATGCTCTGTCCGAGGACATGTGGGTCGAGGTGCGCCGCGATGGCAAGGTCTACAAGCAGTCCTACCAACGCGGTAAGGCAGTCGGAAACCTCAAGGCCACCGCTAACGGCGCCAAGGGGACGGGCACAACCACCTGGTTCAAGCCCGACGCCCAGATCTTTGAGGAGACCAACTTCAGCAACGAGACTTTGGCCCAGCGTTTCCGAGAAATGGCGTTCCTCACCAAGGGCATCTGGCTCACGTTCGTGGACGAACGCCACGACTACACCCTCACATACTACTTCGAGGGCGGGATCAAGTCGTTCGTGCAACGCTTGAATAAAGACCGCAAGGCCCTCCACGATCCGTTCTACTTCGAGAAGGCGACCGAGGGGGCGGCGGTCGAAATCGCCATCCAGTACAACGACAAGTTCAACGAGAGCGTGTTCCCGTTCGCCAACTGCATCCACACCATCGATGGCGGTACCCACCTCACCGGCTTCCGCTCTGCTCTCACGCGCGCGCTTAACGATTGCGCTCGCAAGCAGAAGATCCTCAAGGACAACGACCCCAACCTTTCCGGCGAGGACACGCGAGAAGGTCTTGTCGCCGTCATCAGTGTGAAGCTGGCGGAGCCCCAGTTCGAGGGTCAGACCAAGGCGCGCCTGGGCAACGCCGAGGTCAAGGGTATGGTTGACTCCGCACTCAACGAGGCGCTGTCAGCCTGGCTGGAAGAGAACCCTCAGGACGCCCGCCGCATCATCGAGAAGTGCCTCACGGCCTCGCGAGCTCGCGAGGCCGCCCGCAAGGCCCGCGACCTCGTGATCAAGAAGGGGTTCCTGGACGATAGCGTCCTCCCCGGCAAGCTCGCCGACTGCTCCGAGCGCGATCCCGAGATCCGGGAGTTGTACCTCGTCGAGGGAGCCTCGGCAGGTGGAACCGCCAAGGAGGGACGCGACCGTCGCTTCCAGGCGATCCTGCCCCTGCGCGGCAAAATCCTGAACGTCGAGAAGGCCCGTATCGACAAGATGCTGGCGCACGAGGAGATCAAAGCGCTGATCACGGCGCTGGGCGCCAACTTCGGTGAGGACTTCAACCCGGAGAAGTTGCGTTATCACCGCGTCATCATCATGACCGACGCCGATGTCGATGGCGCTCACATCCGCACGCTGCTCCTGACGTTCTTCTTCCGGTTCATGCCAGCGCTGATCGAACATGGGTACCTTTACATCGCCCAGCCGCCGCTCTACAGCATCAAGAAGGGCAAGGACGTCAAGTGGTTCTACAATGACAAGGACAAGGAGTCGTACGTCAACAAGCTGAAGGACAGCCGCGGACTCAACATCCAGCGCTATAAGGGTCTGGGCGAGATGAACCCGATCCAGCTCTGGGACACGACGATGGATCCGGCGATCCGCACCGTGCTCCAGGTCAACATCGATGACGCAATGAAGGCGGACCAGATCTTCAGCGACCTGATGGGCGAGGAAGTAGCGCCGCGCAAGCGCTTCATCCAGTCCCACTACGATCAGGCAACGCTCGACGTCTAGTCGTCCGCCTCTCCTGAATCGCCGTTATACTGAGCCGAGGTGACAGACTTCGGCCAGTATCTGCTTGATCTCTACGGCCCCGATCCGTTTTCCGAAGTTCGCGAGGCTTCGGAGGTGCATCGAATGCGGCATGCAAAGTCCCTGCCGGGAGGTGAGCAGGAATGCGGCGTCTACCCCTCTGATGCGCTGAAAATGAGGACAGTCTCCACCATCGTGAGAGCGACCGGCGCGCGCCGCGTCCTCGAGATCGGAGGCGGACTGGGTTACAGCGCACTGTGGCTTGCGGAAGCTCTCGGTGAATCAGGGCAGGTTGAGACGATCGACCGATTCCCCGACCACGTCCAGTTACTCCGTAACTATGTGTCGCGCTTCGGGCTAGACGATCGCGTCGTGGTTCTTCAGGGAGAAGGCGGTTCCATTCTTCGCGAGCTGGCCGGGCCATACGACGTCATCCATGACGACGGTTGGTTTGCCGCTCAACCACAGTACTACGACCGTCTCGCGGACCTCCTTCGGCCCGGCGGCCTGCTTTTGATGTCGAACTGGTTCCTCCTGGAGCACGCCGTGACAGGCGAGTCACCCTTGGACTGGTCGCAGTTCGCGGGTGATTCCTGGGCGGCGGACGTCACACGCTACGCGGAGCGTTTGGTGAACGACTCTCGGTACGAGGTCTCATTCGTCCGCCAGCCATCCTTCGCGTTGGCTTACAGGCTGACCGATGTCTGAACCGTCCCCCACGGTCCTTATCGTCGAGACCACGGCGGGCGACCCACCAGTGGAGTTTCTGGGGCCGAGTTCTGACCTCGTCTACTTCCTGTCGATGGCGCATAGCGAGCGCTACGGCGCGTCCCACGACCTGGCGCGCGCCGGGTTTGTAGTCAAGCGGCGGCTCCGCATCAACATGAACCCCCTGCTCAACTTCGGGGACGCTCAGCCGGACGATGCCGGAGAGGCGGCGATGATGGACAAGCTGTGGCAGGACCCCGGACCTGTGGCCGAGGCTGCACTGGCTATCGCCGATGCTATCGCCGACGACGAAGAACTCCGCGAGCTCACGTCCGCTTTCCCCGAACTGCCTGATCGCCTCAGGGAATTCGCCGAGATGGCTCATTGGGCCTCCGAGCAGGGGGCGCAGATCCGCCTCACCTACGTGATCTAAATACAGCTGGGGGCGACCGGTCGGCCGCCCCCACGCAAGTTGCGCTGGTTCGCGAAAACTATTCCGGGACCGTGAAGTCCTTCGTCATGCCGAGTGAAGCGTGTGGCGTCCCTTCTGCGTCCGGGAGGATGCAGATGAATGCGTAGTCGCCCGGTTCTAAGGGCGCCTGGTTGACGGCGATCCCGGATGCACCGGGAGGAGCGAATGCGAGAAAGAACACCTCGTCGACGCCGACCGGGAGATCATCTTCACTTGTGTTTTCGTCCAGGAAGAACTCGACCGTGGTGTCGACGTCATACGCGTCATTCGTCTTCAAAACGACGATCTGGTGCGCCTCCTCACCGATGTTCTCAAACGGGAACCCGACGTTGCCATCGGTTATTTTCGACTCGTCGAAGACGAAGTTGTACTCGGCGAGCTTGAGATCCACGGGCGTGACGCCCTCTGGCAGTTCGGCAGGCCCGAACGCGATCTCATTCACCATCCACACCTCGCCTTCGAGAACCAGGTCCACCGTGTACGCTGAGCCCTCGGCGTCATAGACGGTTGTTTGGGCGTCGCTACCCGATACTGTGGTCCCCTCGAATCGGTCGCCTTCAGTCGACTCCCCGATGCAGTCTTCGGCGTTCGCGGCGCACTCCTTCCTTGTCGTGCCAAAGAAACCTTCGATCACTTCGTCAGTCATGTGCTCCAGCCAGAAGTCCACCTGGTCTGAGTCGGTTGGGTCTGTCCCGAGGATGGTCGTCAACAGGTCCTCGACCGCGGCGATCTCCTCTTCGCTCCCGGCGTTGTCATCGTCGTCGTCTCCACAGGCAGCGGACACGCCTGCCAGAGCGATGAGCGCGATCAACGGGAACAGCCATAATTTGCGGGTCATACTGTCTCCTTTCGTTGGCGCCGAATTGCACCATTGGGGGGAAGTCTATGACATGGGAACAATAGAGAAACTTCGGGGTTATCGATAAAGGCTGCACTCCTTGATGTACGCCGCCACGCCAGGGGACACGAGGTAGCGAACAGACTTACCATGGGCAACGCGCTCCCTAATGACGCTGGCGCTGATACCAATCTCCGGCATCGAGAGCTTGAGCACCCGCGCCTGGAACCCCGCCAGCGCGGCTTCGGATTGGTCCCCACCCCCTCCGTCAGTCCGCGAGGCCACCGCCAGCGTAGCGAGTTCCACGATGCGTTCTGGCGAACGCCAGTGTGGGAGATCCACCAATGCGTCGGCGCCGAGGATGAGGTAGAGAGCCGCGCCCGGGTTGTCATTGGCCAAGATCTCGAGGGTTTCGTGCGAGTAGGATGGCCCCTCGCGCTCCGTCTCAATCGAGGAGGCCTCGAATGCAGGATTGCCCTCGATTGCCAGCTGTACCATCGCCAGCCGGTCCCTGGCCGGGCTGATGTCCCGACCCGCCTTCCGCCACGGTTGCCCCGTGGGCACAAACAACACCCGGTCCAGATCCAACTGCTCGCGGGCCGCTTCGCCCAGGATGAGGTGGCCTATGTGGATCGGGTCAAACGTCCCGCCCAACACCCCCAGTCTCGTCATTGCATTTCAAGTTCCACGCGGCCGAGGCGGACACGGTCGCCTGCTCGCGCGCCGGCGCGGCGGAGGGCCCCGGTCACGCCCCAACGTTGAAATCGGCGCCAGACTTCGGCGCGCCCTTCATCTGACTCCAGTGGCATCGTCTCCGCGAATGAGACCGCTTTGGCTCCGACGACTTCGTAAACACCGTCATTCTCCCGTACCTTCACTCTGCCCTCTAGCGGCCGAAGCACAGGTAGCTCAGCCTCGCCGCCGGCTGCCTCTGGCTCTTCATCCTCGGTCTCGCTCAGCCTCGTGGCCAGTGTTTCCATGAGACTGCTGACGCCATCGCCGCTGGCACCAGAGATAAACGTTACTTCGGTGCCGCCCGCTGCGAACTGGAGCCGTAACTCGTCCACTTTTTCCGCCACTTCAGGAATGTCCGTCTTGTTGATGACAATAATCTGGCGCCGTTCTGCCAAGCCCTGACCGTACTCGCGTAGCTCCGCGTTCACGGTCTCCATATCCTTCACCGGGTCGGGGCTGCTGCCGTCTATCAGGTGGAGGACAAGCCGGGTGCGCTCTATGTGACGGAGGAAGTCGAGTCCCAGGCCAGCCCCTTCGTGCGCCCCTTCTATGAGCCCTGGTATGTCGGCCATCACGAACCGCTCCCAGCCGACATCTACCACGCCGAGGTTCGGCTCTATAGTCGTGAACGGATAGGAGCCGATTTTCGGCCGAGCGGCCGAGACTCCCGTGAGGAGCGTGGACTTACCAGCGTTCGGCAAACCCGCAATGCCAACATCCGCGAGTAGTTTCAGGTCCAGCCTGAGGCGAACCTCGTCGCCTTCCGCCCCTTTCTGGGCTATGCGAGGCGCCTGGTGGATCGAGTTGGCAAACCTGGTATTGCCCCAGCCGCCAGCGCCGCCCTCAGCTACCACGGCCTTTTGGCCCTGATGCTGGAGGTCGGCCAGGATGGTCTCGGTTCCATCCTCTTCGATCGCGGTGGCCACAGTTCCCGGCGGGACCTTCAAGACCATGTCTTCGCCGTTGCGGCCATGTTTCGTCGACCCTTGACCATGCTGGCCCCTCGGTGCTCGGTACTGGCGGCGACGGCCCATCTCGGCCAGCGTCCGCACAGAGCGGTCGGCACAGAGGACCACGTCACCGCCGTCACCCCCGTCACCCCCGTTGGGTCCGCCTCGGGGAACGAACTTCTCTCGCCGGAAACTAACGACGCCGTCGCCTCCAGCGCCGGCCTTAACCACAATCTCAACTCGATCGATCATGAAGACATTATATAAATTAAACTAATGGATACTTCTTAGAAGTGGTAGTAGTAGGGGTGTTGGTTATGTTGGCCGCCTCGTACTGGCAACAGGGGAAAGAATGTGGGTTCCGGGGAGGGAGCCGGTGGAATGATGTGGAGCGGGCGGCCAACTCGGGAGAAGTCGCGAGAGGGGCAAAGAGAAGGGCCGGGGCGAACCCCGGCCCTTGTTGGCTTGTTGGGTGGATGTTGGGAGTTTATGGGGAAACTGCCGCGCGTATCTCGGACAGTTGAGCACTCAACCTGGGATCCGCGATTAAGCAGTGTGTGACCTTCTGGACGCCATGGATGACGGTGGAGTGATCCCGGTGCCCGAGCAGGAGACCTATCTGCTTGAGCGCCAACTCACCGTCCTCACGGAGCAGGTACATGGCGATGTGCCGGGCCTCAGCGATCTGCTTGGCACGGCTCTTTCCGGTGATGGCCGGTATGGGCACTCCGTAGTAGGTAGAGACTGACTGGAGAATGGCCTGTGGGTCCGCCCTGCTGGCAATCGTCGGCGTCAGCGCCGCGAGAGCCTTCGCTGCTGTCTCGATTGTAATCGGGCTGCGGGTAAGCCGGGCGTAAGCAATGACGCGGTTGAGACACCCTTCGAGGGTGCGGATGTTGTCCCGGACGCGGTCCGCCAGATACTGCATGACTTCCGGCGCCAGATCGACCCTCTGATCCCGGGCCTTTGCCTGGAGAATCGCGAGCCTCGTCTCTTCGTCTGGCGCCGCGATGTCCGCGACAAGTCCCCACTGGAAGCGCGAGGCAAGCCGTGCCTCCATCCCAGGGATGGCGCTGGGGGCGCGGTCGCCGGCGATAACCAACTGGCAACCGTCAGAGTGGAGGTCGTTGAAGGTGTAGAAGAACTCCTCCTGTGTGCGGCCCTTATTCGCCAGGAACTGGATGTCATCAATAAGCAGGAGTTGAACGGAACGGTAGCGGCGACGGAACTCGTCACCGCGGCTCTGAGCAATAGAGGTGACGAAATCGTTCACGAACTGCTCGGACGTGACGTACAGGGCGTTGCGGCCCGCCTGGCCAGCGCGAAGAGCGATCGCTTGGAGCAAGTGGGTCTTACCGAGGCCGGGACTACTGTAGATAAAGAGGGGATTGTAGTCCTCGCCCGGCCGCTCGGCTGATGCCATCGCCGCCGCGGCAGCGATACGGTTACTATCCGCTACGACATAGGTCCGGAAGGTGTACTTCGGATTGAGCCTCTGCCGCAGGAGCGGACTGGAGATGATGCTATGAACCGGGGAAGCCTCGGCTAGCGCCGAGTCATCTCGGGAATGAACCGGCCTGCCGTTGGCGGTCGCCGGTGTGTGGCCGGTGCCGTTTCCGTTGGCTGCGAGGATCTCGAAAGAGACCTCCGTGGGTTGACCGAGGATACCCCCGATCGTCTGAGAAACCAGGCCGCGCATTCGCGACCCGAGCCATTCCTTGACGAACTCCGTCGGAACGCCGACGACGAATCCCCCGTTTTCGATCCGGAGACCGCGGGTATCCTTCAGCCACGTATCGTAGTTCGGACGCGTAACGTGAATCTGGAGCTGGCCTAGAGCTGCATCCCAGACGCGCTGTGCAGTGGGGTCTGCCATGAAGAGCGCCTCCGTGAGTTTGGATTTTGGGGAGCGGACTGGAGGAAGTTAGCAGGGGCCAAGCGAGGGCGTCAATCGATTTATGTTAAGCATGGGGGTAACTTGAAGCGCCTTTCCGCACCCCCCCGCAAGATCCTCTGGCCATTCTGCTGAAACGCGAAGATTAACAAGGAATTTACACGGATGGCACGCATGCCGGGGGATCGAATTGTTAATGATCTCAACCGTTGACTTAACACCACAAAAAAGTCTGCCGCGGTCTTGTCAATATGTTTCGGGGGGTAATAGTAGGCATTTCGCGGTCTGCCAGAGCGCAATATAATGGCAATGCTCCCGCAAGGCGTTTATTCCCGATGCTACTTACCCTCGATGTAGGAAATACGATCGTGACCGCAGGTGTTTACGACGGCGGTCAACTGAGCGCTACCTGGCGGTTCGCCACCGACGTTGAGAAGTTGCCGGACGAGTATGGCGTACTCGCACTCAGCCTTCTAGAACACGAGGGCATTGATCCCGTCCAGGTGACCGAAGCGATCATCGCCTGCGTCGTCCCGGACCTGGAGCCTGCCTTCGACCAGATGTGCCGCCGCTATTTTAAGACGACGCCGCTGCATGTGACGGCGGGAATCAAGACCGGTCTGAGGATCCTCTACGACACCCCCCGGGAGGTTGGCGCAGACCGAGTGGCGGACGCCGTGGCTGCGATCCATCACTACGGACCGCCGTTGATCGTGGTAGACCTTGGGACCGCAACCGTGTTCGATGCCATAAACGGCGACGGTGAATACTTGGGCGGCGCCATCTCCCCAGGCTTAGGAATCGCCTCAGAGGCGCTGTTTCGGCGTGCGGCGAAGTTGTACCGAGTTGAGCTGGACAGGCCCAAATCCGCGATTGGCCGTAATACAATTACAGCGATACAGTCCGGGATACTCTTTGGATACGTCGGGCTGATCGAAGGGATCGTGGCACGCATGAAAGCGGAACTTGGCGACGACGCGAAGGTGATCGGTACGGGGGGCTACTCTGCCATCATCGCGCGGGAGACGGACGCTATCGACAAGGTGGATCCTGATCTCACGCTTGAGGGGCTGCGCTTAATCTACGAGTTGAATCGGGCGTGACTCTTGTACAACCTAACTGACCGGCACATCGTCCTCGGAGTTACTGGCAGCATCGCCATCTACAAGGCCTGCGATCTGGCGAGCAAACTGACCCAGGCAGGGGCGATCGTAGACGTGGCAATGACGCCGGGGGCCACCAAGTTTGTCTCGCCGATCACATTCCAGAGCGTAACCGGCCGACGGGCGTACGCAGACCTCTGGGACGCCACCTCAGACATCTCCGAGCTGCATGTAGCCCTGGCACGACGAGCCAATCTGATGATCGTCGCCCCCGCTACGGCGACGCTGATGGCCCGGCTTGCGCACGGCCTGGCTGAAGAGATCGTGAGCCTCACGGCGCTAGCGACCCGCGCGCCTATACTGCTGGCGCCGGCGATGGACCCGCAGATGTGGGACCATCCGGCAACAAAGGCAAATCTGGGTACACTGCGGGAGCGGGGCGTGGCCTTCGTGGGCCCCGAGGAGGGAAGACTGGCATCTGGCCACATGGGTTGGGGCCGGATGTCGGAGATTGAGAGCATCGTCGGCGCCGCTCGACAACTGATTGGCCGTGGAGGAAACCTCGGGGGCCGGAAGGTAGTCGTTTCTGCCGGCGGGACTCACGAGGCGATAGATCCCGTCCGGTTTGTCGGCAACGAATCGTCCGGCAAGATGGGGTTCGCTATCGCGGAGGCGGCGCGTGACCGGGGCGCGGATGTTGTGTTGGTGACCGGGCCTGTGGCTCTGGCCGACCCATATGGAATGCGCGTAACCAGGGTGAAGAGCGCGGCGCAGATGCGCGATGCGATCATCCCGGAATGCGAAGGCGCCGACTTGCTGGTGATGGCCGCTGCGGTTGCGGACTACCAGCCCTCAGAACCCGTTGGGCAGAAGATCAAGCGCGAAGGAAGGGACGGCCTTACGCTATCCCTTGCGCAGACGCCCGACATCCTGGCAGAAGTTGGCAGACCAGCGGGACTGGTTAAGGTTGGCTTCGCAGCTGAGAGCCAGGACTTACTTGAGAACGCGGCGGCCAAGTTGGAAGCGAAGGACCTTGACCTCATTGTGGCGAACGACATTACCGCGACCGACGCCGGTTTCGCCGTGGACACGAACCGCGTCACGATGTTGGACCGAAAGGGGCAGAAGGAGGAACTTCCGCTCTTGACGAAGTACGAGGTTGGCTGCCGTATACTCGACAGAGCTGCCGAGCTGATTGAGGAGACCTCATGACAGACCCCGCTGCTTCATCTCTGCCAACCGAGAGCAAATTCACCCTGGAGAAGTTTGCCGCGCACCCGTTTTATGAGGAGGTCAATCGCCGCCTTGTCTCCTTGACGGATTTGCACCAGGGACAGCATGTCGTGGACTTGGGAGCAGGTACCGGAGCAGTGACACGACTCCTCGCAGAGGAAGTGGCGAACGATGGGGCGGAGGTGATAGCTGTGGAACCCTCGGCAACCGCGATCGAAGTGGCGAGGCGTAACCTTGGAAACATGACGGGCGCTGTCATCAGTTTCATCCAGGGCAGCGCCGAGAGGCTGAGTTCAATCGTGCTTGGCCCCGTCGACGCGGTCTTCTTCTGCAACGCCATCCACCTAATTCCCGAAAAGGAGCAGGTGCTGGAGGAGATCAAACAGACGTTGCGTGAGGACGGCACGTTCTCGTTCAACACGACGTTCTATCGCGGTGCGGAGCCACCGGAGAGTGAGCAATTCTACCGCAAATGGATGATCCGAGCGCTCCGGTCGCTGAAGAACAATTACGGGATCATGCCTGACAAGACGAGGACTGAAGCCCGCCATCAATTGAGCGAGGACGAGTACGTCCAGCTGCTCGAAGAGAACGGCTTTCGCATAACCAAGAAAGAGGTGATCCAGGTTGAGTTGCCGCTGAGCAGTTTCGAGAGCATCAGCGAGTACAGTCTGTGGATCGAAGGCGTGATGCCCGGTGTGCCGCTCGAGGCTGGCGCCGAGTCGCTGAAGATGGGCGCGCGCGAGGCATTCGCGGAGTTAGGTCTGAAGTTTTCACCCCGCAACTGGCTACTGATCGTGGCCAGCCGGGCTTAGCAGAATCCCCGGTCGCGCCCCATACGGCCGGACAATGACGAGGGAGGTCATCGTATGCAGGACAGTGGTTGGAACGGCGAGGGAATCGTCGGGTCGATTCTGGAGAGGATTCGCAACACAGCGCGCGTCGAGCTGGTATACGGCGAAGAACGGCGCATAGGGGAGAAGACAATCATCCCGGTGGCCGCCGTAGCGTACACCTTTGGTGGCGGCGCGGGCGGAGGGACGGCTACCCCATCGACAAACGGTCACGGCGAGGAGACTTCCGTCGGCGGTGGTGGCGGTGGCGGTGGGTCAGTGCGAGTTCAGCCCGTGGGCGTCCTTGAGATTACCGAGGACGAGACTCGCCTCGTTCCGGTCCTCGATTGGTCCCGGATCATCACAACGGCGCTGACTGTGTTTGGCGTCTGGGTGGTATTCCGCACCATCTTCCGGCGACGCTAGATCCTTGGTCGGCGGCCCTTCCAATCACATGCCTGTTGGTAGGCGTAGGCAGCGCGCAGGACCGTGGCCTCATCCCACCAGCGACCGGCTAACTGCAGACCGAACGGCATCCCGCCGCCAGTGAACCCGCAAGGGACGGAGACCACGGGCACGCCCATAAAGTTGAGCGGGTTCGTGAAGCGGATGAGGCCCATAGTTGCCGACAGGTCAGACCGTTCGATGAGCGGCGCTGCGGTCGGCGTTGACGGGACCGCGATCAGGTCGACTTCGCTGAACACAGTCTCGCGCCATTCCTGCACGGCCATCTCCCGGAAGCGCTGTGCCTCAATGTAGTGTACCGCGTTGAACGTCGCTCCCAGTTCCAGCCGGTAGCGGACGTTCTCGGAATAGTCGTCGGGGCGTTCCTGCATCCACTTGCGATGAACGGCAAGGGCCTCCGGCAGCATGATACACGTGAGGGCGGCAGGGATGTCAGCTATGTGCGGCAGGGAGACAGGACTCGTCGTCGCGCCCAGGCCCTCCAGCACGCCGAGCGCCTGCTTCATGCCCGAATCGACCTCCGGATCCAGGCCATCGAAGAAGAAGCTGTCGGGAACGCCGATGCGCAGACCCGCGATCCCGTTCCGCAGGTCCCTGGTGTAGTCCGGCACGGCCTCCGCGATCGAAGAGACGTCACCGGGATCGTGCCCCGCAATTGCTTGTAACGTCAGGGCTACGTCTTCAACCGTCCGCGCCATGGGCCCCACGTGGTCAAGCGACCAGCTTAGCGGGAATACCCCGCGCCGGCTGACGCGGCCGAACGTTGGCTTGAGTCCGACGATCCCGCAGAGAGAGGCCGGGATGCGAATTGAGCCGCCCGTGTCGGTGCCGAGGGCGGCGAAACACTCCCCGGCCGCAACCGAGGTTCCTGACCCAGAGCTTGACCCGCCGGTGACCCGTGCCGGGTCCCATGGATTCCGGGCGGGCCCAACGTGAGAGTCCACGCCTGTGGCCCCATACGCGAACTCGTGCAGGTTTAGCTTGCCTAGAATGATTGCCCCCGCCTCTCTGAGGTGTTCGACGACGGCGGAATCTGATAACTTCGAAGCCGAAGCCGACAATATCTTAGAAGCGGCGGTGGTCGGCAGACCCTTCACGTCGAATATGTCCTTTACGGCGACCGGTATCCC
>JBDSHD010000067.1:0-4127 GCA_039918655.1 Dehalococcoidia bacterium
CGTAACCTTGCACGTTATAAGCAGTGTGACATATAGGGCAATGTACGCGCAGAGACTTGATGAAGTCGTTAACTCATTCGGGCCTTCCGGGAATCGTGTGGGTGAAATCCTTGGTCTGAGCCGCTTCGTCGGCTGCTAGGCTTCGCGCGAACCCTTGGGAGGGCAGCGCGCGATGACGACCAACAGCCGTGATTTGTACGCCACGATTCTGGGCCTTCGGGAGCCCTGGCAGATCGAGGACGTCGTGATGGACCCCAAAGCCGGCGAAGTCCGCATCCGGGTGGCCCTGCCCGAGGACACGCGCTGGGTTTGCCCCGAGTGTCTCGCCGCCGCTCCGATCCACGATCACCAGGAGCGCCGCTGGCGCCACCTCGACACCTGCCAGTTCCAGACCATCGTCCAGGCGCGCGTTCCCCGGCTGAACTGCCCGACGCACGGGATCAAGCAGCTGGTGGTTCCGTGGGCGGAGCCGGGCTCGCGCTTCACGGCGATGTTCGAGGCGCTGGCCATCGACTGGCTGAAGGAAGCGAGCATCCACGCGGTGGCGAAGCTCTTGAGGCTGTCGTGGGACGAAGCGGCCGGAGTCCAACACCGCGCCGTCCGCCGCGGGCTGGCGCGCCGCAAGCTCGAACCCCTGCGACATGTGGGCGTCGATGAGACGGCGTTCCAGAAGCGGCACGAGTACGTCACGGTGGTGACGGACCTCGATCGCCATCGGGTCATCCACGTCGCCGACAACCGCACCCAGGCCAGCCTCGCCGACTTCTGGTCGTCGCTGCCGGAGGATCATCGCGCCGGGATCGAGGCTGTCGCCATGGACCTGTGGGCGCCCTACATCCAGTGCACCATGGCCCAGATCCCGGACGCCGAGTTGAAGATCGTGATCGACAAGTACCACGTCGCGACCTACCTCAACCGCGCGGTGGACGAGGTGCGGCGGCAGGAGCATCGACGTCTGACGGCCCAGGGCGACGCTTCCCTCAAGGGCACGAAGTACGCCTGGCTTCGGCATCCGGGGACGTTCTCGCACCAGGCGGCACGCTGGTTCGCTGCCCTGAGGCGCAGCCTTCGCCCGATGGCGCGGGCCTGGGAGATCAAGGAAGCGGCGATGAAGATCTTCGAACTGCGGCACCCCGGCGTCGCCGAGCGCAACTTCCGGAAGTGGTATCGCTGGGCGATCCGCAGCCGGCTCGAGCCGATCAAGCGCGTGGCGCGCATGCTCTCGAGGCACTGGCCCCTCCTGCGCAACTACTTTGAGCATCCGATCACCAACGCCGGTTCGGAGTCGATGAACGCCAAGATCCAGAAAGTGAAGCGACGCTCAAACGGGTTCCGCAACCGCGACCGCTTCCGCGACGCGATCTTCTTCCATTGCGGCGGGCTGGATCTCTACCCGGCGAGAATCACGAGAGGCCAATGAGCCGGGCCACACCAAAGCCGGAAGCCCCGTTTTTCAAAGGTTCGAAATCCTTGCCACGCGGGATCAATCCCTGAAGAGCGGACCGCAGGTGCCCCTGCCCCAGGCACGGATTGATTTCTACCGCCAGGGCGCCACGGTGAGTTCAGCCTCGGTCACGATTGCCAGCGGTTCGACAGGGACAGTCAACGTCTTCGCTCTCGGCGCTTTGGTTGCGGGCGATTCAGTGCGAGCGGGTGTGGGCGGGGCGTTTCTCTCCGTATCTTCGATCAACCCTTCCACGAACCAGGTGACGCTCTCGAACTCGACCGGCGCTTCCGTCACGCTGCTCGCCGGAACCCGGCTCATCGATTTCACCAACCGTCCCACCACTTACGCCGACGAACTTGGTGCCAGCACGATCGGCAGCCTCGTCATCGCTGATAGCGGGGGCCGGGCTTCGGTCTATCTGCCTTCGGGCCAGTACGACTATGTCGTCGCCGGTGTCGATGCGGTCGCCGTTAATGCGACACAAACCGCGACCCTGACAGCGGCTGCCCAGACCATGACCTGGAATCACACCGCGAGCGGAAACAGTCGCCTCGTGCTTGTCGCCATTTCGTGGCAGGAGTCGACGGCGACGGAAACGCTGGACGGCGTTACCTATGGCGGGCACGCGATGACCCGTGTCGCGAGTGCAAACAAGCTCGATCTCTTCTATCTGATTGATCCTCCCACGACGTCCCAGGCCATCGTTGTGACCTGGTCGGGATCGAGCGGGAAGGGCGCGGCCGCCGCTTCGTTGAGTCTCGTGAACGCCGCCCAGGGCACGAAGCCCGGATTTGCCCGTGTAGGTAGCGGAACGGTTGCGAGCGCGGCCATCAGCGTCACAGACACCGGCGTAAACGGCCTCGTACTTGGCGCACTCGCGGTCGATACGGTTCCCGGCACGACCACCGCAACGCTTGCCGCAACGTACACGGCCCTCTGGACTCTCAGTGGGGGCACGGTGCCCGCCGCGACGCGAACCCTGGGTGCCGGAGCCTGGAAAGCCAGCAATAGCGGGACGGTGACACCCGCCTGGACCCTGGGCCCTGCCCGGCCATGGAGTACGGTGGGCGTTGAAATCCTCCCGGCCGGGACCCGGCTCTACGCCGATCAGGGTGGAGCCGGTTGCCCGCAGGCCGAGTTCGGGATCAACGCTCTCGACTACCCGAGCCTGCAGGAAGCCATTGATGCCCTTCCGGCCGCGGGGGGCGTTGTGTTCATCCCGACGGGGACCTATCGCCTGCGAACCGGCTTGATCATCAACAAGCCGAATGTAACCTTGATCGGGGAGGGCGCAACGACCGTCATTACGCCGGACGATCCCACGCACCTTCCGATCGACCTCCTCACGATCACCGTCGCGGAGGCACGACTGTACCGCCTCAAGTTCGATGGAGCTGCCGCCACAACGGACTTGAGTGGAGGCTCCTGCGGGATCGTCCTCTTCGGGCAGGACGCAGCCGCGCCTGAGCGGCTCGACCAGCACTGCTACCTTGAAAACGTCATCGTGACCGGGAATTCTCGGTTCGGACTGTGGCTCCAGGACACGATCCTTCTCACCGCCATCAACTGCGAGTTCAACGGCAACAAGGGGGATGGCGTCCGGATCGAGGGGGCCGAGCCAGGTGGCAGCTCGACGACATTGCGGTTCGTCGGGTGCGCGATGAGCGGTAACGGCGGCATCGGACTGAACATTGGAGATCCCAGCGGCTTTCCGACAGGCCAGGTCAGCCAGACGTTTCTGGGTTGCACCCTGGAGGGAAATTTGGGGGCGTCGATCGGCGGCGACATCAGCCTCGTGGGCCCCGCCGTGAACGCGATCAATGTGTTCAAGCTGGAATTCATGAGCTGCTATTTCGAGGAACCGCCGTCGGGATGCAATCAATTCATGCTGTTTCAGGTCTGCCCCAACGTGACGGTGGACAACTGTGTCTTCTTCGGGAACGTTTCGGATTTTACCGCAGGCCCGGACCGCGCGGTGTTCTTCGAGACTTGCCCATTCGCGCGACTCTCGAGCAACGTCATGCAGGGATTCAAGACGGAGATCGCAAACTTTGATGCTAGCTGTCTCGACGGCGTTGAGATGTGCAACCGCGATCTCGATGCCGCGACGGCTCCGCGTATTACGATTAACTCGACCCGGCTAGTCTCAACGAGCCGCGGCGTGGTGGGATTGCCAACGATTCCAAATATTGGTTCGCTTCCAACGGCGTCGTCGTTTCCCGCGGGCTCAATGTTGTGGGTGGTTTCCGTAACCGCGCCCAACAAACACTTGCAGATCTCTGATGGGTCAGCATGGGTGGGGTACTAAAATGAATGAATCTCAAGTTCAGGCAGTGCAGGGCGTCCTCCACGCAGGCAATCGCAATGCCTCAACTGGACGAGTTCCGAGCATCAGACTACGAGTTGCTGGACTGCTTGTCGGGGGCCTGCTCGCAGCGCAGCCCGCGCTCGCAACGCCGCCGCCATTTGTCCTTTCTTGGGGAACACAGGGGAATGGTCCCGGTCAATTCCAGCGACCCTCTGGGATAGCGGTCACCCTCCAATCTGGGGTCTATGTCGGAGACCTCTTCAGTCAGCGCGTCCAAGAATTTAGTAGTGCCGGCATTTTCCTCCTTGGATGGGGTAGTCAGGGCGGGGGAGACGGTCAGTTCACCCAGGAGATTCATGGCGTGGCTATCGG
>JBDSHD010000068.1:0-8217 GCA_039918655.1 Dehalococcoidia bacterium
GGCGCGGTGGAGGAGACGCTGCGTTATGACCCGCCGGTTCAGTTCGACGGACGGATATGCGTGGAGAGCGTAGACATCGCCGGAACGCGCATCGAGGCGGGGCAGTTCGTGTTGATGCTGCTGGGCGCGGCGAACCGTGACCCGGCGAAGTTCGAGGACCCGGATGTGTTCGACATAACTCGGAACGACGACCGGCACCTGGCTTTCGGGTACGGTATCCACTTCTGCCTGGGCGCGCCGCTGGCACGGGCGGAAGGTGAGATCGCGCTGCGGACGATGGCTGAGCGGTTCCGGGACTGGCGCCTGCTCAACGAGAACCCTCCGTACAAGGAAATGATCACGCTGCGAGGCCTGGAGTCGCTGCCGGTGGGGTTTAGCGCCTCCTAGCCTGCTCCGTCCGGCTGACCTAAAATACGCCTTAGTGCACCAAGACTCCCGCCCCAAGGCCTCGCATGCGCTCTAAAGTAACCACCTGGGTCGCCCGCCAGGCGGTGAGGCGCGCACCGCGTCGGTCGTACGAACCCGCTGACCCGCTGCCGCCGGACGTGCGTGTCCCACAGCACCTGGTGATTATCCCGGACGGGAACCGCCGCTGGGCGCAAGGAAACGGCGTCTCCAGAGCGCAGGGTCACCGCCGCGGCGCCGAAGTCGTCGAACGCATTGTCTGGCAGTGCCGCGACTGGGGCGTGCGCATTCTCACCTTGTGGGGGTTCTCAACGGAGAACTGGGAGCGGTCAGACGACGAGGTCCAGTACCTGATGGACCTGCTGGGCGAGTTCATGGACCGAATCGAGAGTGACCTGCACGAGAACAAGGTGCGTTTCCAGCACCTGGGCCGCAAAGACCGGTTGCCGACCCGTCTACTGGAGACGGTGGAGCGGGCAGAGGCGACCACACGGGAGTACGCCCAGTACCGGCTGAACCTTTGCCTGGACTACGGTGGCCGCGACGAGATCGTGCGCGCCGTGCGCGAGCTGATGGAGAACGGAGCGACGGCGGAAGAGGTGACAGAGGAGGCGATCCGCGCCCATCTGGACACCGGGGAAATGCCTGACCCGGACCTGATTATCCGCACTTCCGGCGAGAGGCGCCTTTCCGGGATCCTGCCCTGGCAGTCCGTGTACAGCGAGCTGGCGTTCATCGAGGAGCATCTGCCGGACCTGACGCCGGAGATACTGAAGCGGGTGTTCGAGGACTACAGCAATCGCCAGAGGCGGTTCGGGAGATAGGCGTTTGGCATCTGTGACGTCCTCCGCGATCCGGGAAGCGCTGGCCACTCTCGAATCCACGTCCAACTGGGACGCCTACCGCGACGCTTACCAGGAACTCTCCTCGCTCTTGCTGGACGGGATGTTGCCGGAGTGGCAGCGCAGCGTCTTCACGGCCGTAGAGGTCCCGAACGAGACACTTGAGATCCTGACCCAGTACGCCAAGGGCGGAAAGAAGATGCGCGGCGCCATGGTACTGCTCGGCTACCAGTGCGCGGGTGGGACGGATCTGGAGTCGGTGATGCGCTCGTCGGTGGCGTATGAGCTGATCCACTCGGCGTTCCTGATCCACGACGACATCATGGATCGCAGTAAGACGCGCCGTAACCTGGAGACTGCCCACGTTGCGTTCTCGAAGCTTGGGCGAATGGTGGGTGCAGAGGACCCGGAGCAGTTCGGTGTCTCGATGGCAATCAACACTGGCGACATCGCCCCGGCCATCGCCTATAACGTCGTTTGCTCCGAGCCGATCGAGCCGCAACGAGTGATCGCGGGCATGGTGCACCTGAACACGGTCATCATCAATACTGTGCTCGGGCAATTCCTGGATGTCGCGACGTTCGTGGACCAGATTCCGGACGAAGAAGACATCCTCAAGATCCACGAGCTGAAAACGGCGATCTACACGGTGAGCGGCGCCCTCCAGTTCGGCGCGGTGCTGGCCGGCGCCAAGGAGACCGCCGACGGGCGGGCGACGTTCGATGCGCTGGCGCGTTTCGGTATCCCGGTGGGAATTGCGTTCCAGATACAAGACGACTACCTGGGGATGTTCTCGACGGAGGACGAACTGGGGAAGTCGGTGACTTCGGACCTCGAGGAGCGGAAGAACACGCTCCTCTTTCTGCAGACGCTCGCCACCGGCACCGACGAGCAGGCGGACATCCTGCGCGACGCGCTCGGCCGCCACGACCTGGAGTCTGCGTATGTGGAGCGCGTGAAGGCGGCGATCCGGGACTCAGGCGCGGGTGAGTACTCCGCGATGAAGGCACGCGAGCTGGTGGCGGTGGGCAGGGACGAGGTGGATGACGTGACCGGCGACGAGCGGCTGCGGACGTTGCTGGGTGCGCTCGCCGAGTTCGTGATATCGCGCGGCTTCTAGCCGCCAGGTGACGACGCGTGTTTGCCCGTCGCCGACGGCCTCCGCAGCAGTTTGTGCACCTCCACAACGACGATCACTGATAGCCCGACCAACGCCATGCGTATCCACGCGTCCGGGGCAAGTGGCTCAACCCGAAGAACGTACTGCGTGGGAGGGAAGTAGAGCGCGCAGACATGCACGGTGAGGGCGGTGGCGGTGGCGATGAACAGGAACGGGTTAGATAACGGGCTCTTCTGGAAAGCAGAGAGAGTCTGTGAGCGGCAGTTGCCGACGTGAATCATCTGGAAGAGCACCATAGTGGTGAGGGCGACCGTCCGCGCTTCCTCAATGGAACCTGTCTGGTTGAGCTCCCAGCGAAACAAGAGTAGTGTCCCGATGGCCATGGTGATTCCGGCGAGAACGGTGCGCTCCCAGAGGACCGGGGACAGAATTCCTTCGGAGCGCGGGCGTGGCGGCCGCTGAAGGATTCCCTTTTCGCCGGGTTCGAAAGCGAGCGCAAGGACCTGCAGGCCGTTCGTCACCAGGTTGAGCCAGAGCAGCTGGGCAGGAAGGAACGGCAGAGGCCACTGCAGAACGAGCGTCGACAGGATGACGATGACGGCGGCGACGCCGGTGGAGATCAGGAAGAAGGTGACCTTTCGCAGGTTGTCAAACGTCACGCGCCCCTCGTTCACCGCCGCCTGTAAGCTAACGAAGTTGTCGTCCGTCAGTACCATGTCGGCGGCTTCCCGGGCTACGTCCGTCCCGCTCTTCCCCATTGCCACGCCTATATCGGCTGACTTGAGTGCTGGCGCATCGTTGACGCCGTCGCCGGTGACTGCGACGACTTCGCCCCGCGCCTGTAATGCGCGAACCACCTGGAGCTTGTTTTCGGGACTGACCCGGGCATAGATGGACGTGTCGCCTACCGCGTCTCGCAGCTCACTTTCGGTCATGGCGTCAAGGTCGGTCCCCAGCAAAACCTTCGCATCGTGGGCCGCAATGCCGATGTCCACTGCGACTGCATGGGCCGTGCCTGCATGGTCTCCGGTTAACATGAGGACACGAATGCCTGCGCCCTGGCACGCCGCTATCGCCTCCTTTACGCCGGGGCGCGGTGGATCCAGCATTCCCTGCAGGCCAAGGAACACCATGTTCCGCGGTTCGCTGATCTCCGGCAGGTCGGGTGCTTTCGGCGTCAGACTGTGGGCCATAGCCAGGACGCGGAGACCCCGTGAGGCCATGTCCGCCGCGGCTTGGTGAACAACGTCGTGATCCAGGCGCGTCGCGCCCTCGTCGCCGAGCATCGTCCTGCACATCCCGAGGATCCGCTCGGGCGCCCCCTTGGCAGCGATCATCAGTTGCCCGTCGCGGCTCCGAAAGCTGGCGGAGTACTGACGCTCCGGCTCGAACGGTATGTCCGTCACCTGCTGGTACGCCTCACGTACATCCTCGGTGTCGATGCCCAGGAGTTCGGCGGCGATAAGGAGAGCTGCCTCGGTGGGATCGCCGCGCGTCGCGTACTCGCCAGCGGTTTCGTAGGCTTCCGCTTCGTTCGTAAGCACGCCCGCCAGAAGAGTTTCGTACAACGGCGTACCGGAGATAAGGGGGCCTGCATTGTCCACGAAGTGTGTGCGGTTGGCCGTCCATATCTCCCGTACGGTCATGCGGTTCTGAGTTAGCGTACCTGTCTTGTCTGAACCGATAACGGTTGTGCTGCCAAGTGTCTCTACTGCCGGCAGCCGCCTTATGATCGCGTTCCGCCGCGCCATTCGGCGGACGCCAAGGGCCAGCGTGATGGTGAAAACCACCGGGAGGGCCTCCGGAATCGCCGCTACCGCCAGCCCGACCGCGACGAGGAACATGTGATCGGTGCTTTCTCCGGTGGCAACGCCCAATGCGAATGCAACAGTCGCTGAAGCCCCGATAGCCACGGCGATTGCGCGGCCAAACCGGGACATCCGTCTCTGAAGGGGAGTTTCAACCCGCTCGCTCTGACGGACGATCTCGGCGATGGCGCCGATCTCGGTTCCGGCGCCGGTGGCCACGACGTATCCGCGCCCGCGGCCACTTGTAACTACGGCGCCCGTAAATGCCATGCTCGTGCGGTCGGCCAGGCCGGAGCGTTCGGTTACCGGCAACACATTCTTGTTCACGGGCACCGATTCGCCGGTGAGCAGGGACTCATCTACTTCGAGTGCGGTGGTTGAGAACAGCCGGAGGTCGGCAGGGACGCGCGTGCCGGACTCGACGAAGACGACGTCACCGGGTACGAGATCAGCGCTGCTTACCTGCCACTCGCGCCCCTCCCTGATGACGCGCGCCTGGGGCGAAATTAGCCGCATGAGCGCGCGGACGGACTCCTCGGCCCGTCGTTCCTGGACGAACCCGATGGCAGCGTTGAGAATGAGCACCGCGGCGATGAACCCAGCGTCGACGAACTCACCGATGAGTATCGTAACAATGGTGGCGGCCAGCAGGATGTAGATCAGTGGGCTGGCGAACTGGTGGAGGAGGATTTCGAGGCCTCTGACGGAGGGCGCTTCCTCCAGTCGGTTGGCCCCGTACCGCCGGAGGCGTTCGTCGACAATGGCAGCGCTGAGACCATGCGGCCCAGTTTCGAGCTCACGTGCTGCTTCCTCCGCCGGTATCGCGTGCCAAGGGTGGCTGACACGCGGCAGAATTTCGGTTTGCACCAGCTACTAGTTGCCTTCGGCGTGCTGTCCCGCCGGTACGAGGATAATCGGAAGCGGCGATCGCCCCAGCACGTCCAACGCGGTGCTTCCCAGTAGCACGTGCCGTTGCGCACTGTGGCCGCGAGTAGACATCGCGATGACACTGGCCCCCACGGTCTCCACCGCCTCAATAATCGCGGCGGCCGCTGACTGCGTGTTCCTCTTCTTGGACACGTGCGTCTCGATGTCCAGTCCTGTGCAGTAATTGGTCTTTAACCGGGCGAGCGATAGCTCGCAGTCTGCCATCTCCAGCAAGTCCCCGCGGTCACCCAGCGTCGGTACGTATATGCGGATGATATTCACCGGTACCCGGCCTGACCGAAGGAGTGTGGTCACGGCGCTGAATGCTTCCTCGGATGCGGGTGGCCCGTCGGTCGTGATCGCAACCCGGTAGCCGTCCGGCCGGGGACGTGGCCTCACTCTGGAGCCGGCGCAAAGCACAGGGAGGGACGAATGCGCGATTAACCCCATTGCAACGCTGCCGATTGTGACGTGGCGGATGGCGCTGGCGCCCGACTGGCCATGGCGAAGATTGACGCTCCGAGGGCGGCGCCGCATCGAAGGATCGCTTCATGCACGGACTCGCCGGCCTGGAGGACCTCAACGTGGATCTGAGCTTGACCGGCGGTCTGCGCGATGTCTTCCAGCCGCTGACACGCTTCGCCTGTGGCCCGCTCGGCTACTTTGAATCGCGGTTCGCCCTTCGCCGGCTGAACGTCATCGACTATGTGAAGGAGAATCGGCTCACAGCCGGTTGCTCTGGCGAACGCGAAGGCGTGAGGGATGACCATCAGAGACCGGGCCGAGAAATCAGTGGTGACCAGTATTCGAGACACGATTACCTTCTCAGCATACTTGGCAGTTCGCGGATCAGGTTCGTTTGGGCCTTCGGCGAGTGACTTGCTGACCCGTCCGAATTGCGCCAGTTTACAATCTAAGCGATGCCCTCTCCATCCGTTCCGAAGAAGAAGTTCGACGCCCAACTCCGAGCGCTGCCCGCCAAGCCGGGTGTGCACATCTTCAAGAACGCCAAGGGCGCGATCATCTATGTGGGCAAGGCGGCGTCGCTGCGTAGCCGCGTCCGATCATACTTCGGCTCTACACACGCCTTCGAGGAGAAGACGCGCAAGCTGGTCGACCGGATCGACAACATCGAGTTCATCCTGACGGCCTCGGCGCAGGAAGCGCTGCTGCTGGAGGCGACGCTGGTGAAGCGCCACCAGCCGTTCTTCAACGTCCGGCTGAAGGACGACAAGCACTATCCGTACCTGAAGATCGATCTGCGGGAGGAGTGGCCCCGGGTGGAGATCACGCGGAGGGTTGGGCCCGGGAATGGCGTGCGCTACTTCGGGCCGTTTGCGTCGGCCGGGTCGGTGCGGCGCAGTCTCGACCTCGTGAAGAAGCTGTTCCCATGGCGCTCCTGCACTAAAGAGATCACAGGCAACGACCCGCGTCCCTGCCTGGAGTACTTCATCCACCGCTGCATCGCCCCATGCGCGTCACTTTGCTCGAAGGGCGACTACGACGCCGTCATCGGGCAGACCATTATGTTCCTGGAAGGCCGCACCGACGAGATCGCGCGTGACCTGCGGCGCGGGATGCAGGCTGCGTCGGAGGCGTTGGAGTACGAACGCGCCGCCCGGCTGAGGGATCAACTGCGGGCGATCGAGCGGACGACAGAGCGGCAGGTGATGGAGGTGCGCGACCGGACAGACATGGACGTCTTCGGGCTGGCCCGCGAGGAGCAGGAGGCTTACGTGCAGGTGTTCTTCGTCCGCAAGGGGCTGATCATCGGCCGGGACATCTTCCAGCTCGATGGCACCGCCGGCGAGACGGATGCGGAGGTGTTGCGCAGCTTCGTCGAGCAGTTCTACGAGTCGGCGCCGTACGTGCCGCGGCGGGTGTTGCTGCCAGAGAAGATCGAGGACGCCCAGTTGATCCAGGAGTGGCTCACCGAGAAGCGGGGGCGGCCGGTGGAGGTGCAGGCGCCGGAACGGGGTGAGAAGCGCCAGTTGGTGCAGAGGGCGGTGGAGAACGCACGCGAATCGTTGCAGCAGGCGCGGGCGCGGTGGATGGCGGACCGGGGCAAGAAGGAGGAGGCGCTGCAGCAACTCCAGGACGAACTGAACCTGCCGACGTTGCCTACCCGCATCGAGTGCTACGACATCTCGAACATCCAGGGCACGTCTAGCGTCGGCTCGATGGTCGTGTTCGAGAACGGGGACCCGAAGCGCAGCGAGTACCGGCGTTTCCGGATCAAGGGAGTGACCGGAGCGAACGACTTCGCCTCGATGCAGGAGGTGCTGAAGCGCCGTTTCTGGCGGTTCCGGCGGGCCACAGAGGAGGAGGGGGCGAATGAGTTGATGATGGAGATCACCCCTAACCCCGGTCAGGCTGAGAGCCTAACCCCCAGAAAGAGTGCACGGGAGTACGATGAGTCCTTTGGCTCGCTGCCGGACCTGCTGATCGTTGATGGCGGCAAGGGGCAGGTGTCCGCGGCCCACGACGCAATGCGGAACCTGGGCGTTGGTCAGATCCCGCTGGCTGGCCTCGCCAAGCGTTTCGAGGAGTTGTACGTGAAGGATGTCAGCGAGCCGATCGTGCTCGACCGGACGTCACAGGCGCTGTACCTGGTGCAGCGCGTGCGGGACGAAGCCCATCGGTTCGCCATCACCTACCACCGCGACGTCCGCAAGAAGTCTGGTCTGCGTTCGACGCTGGATGAGATTCCAGGGGTCGGACCCAAGCGCAAGAAGGCGTTGCTCCGGAAGTTCGGATCCGTGAAGGCGATCAAGGAAGCGACCGTTGAGGAGATTGCCGCGACGCCGGGATTCACGCGGACAGTGGCGGAGAAGGTGCGCGAGGGGTTGTAGCAGGGCTACTGGACGGTGATCGTCCCCACCATATCGGTGGCGTGGAAGTCGCAGCGGAAGTCGATTTCCCCGGCCTCAGCCGGGGCGTCCCAGGACAGGGTGGCGGTATCGCCGCCGGGGACGATGTCCGGGTCTGAGACCGCGTCATCGTCGGTGTTGTACTCGTTGTCAGCGCCGGCGATGCGCATGTTGTGGATGGCGGCTCCATCGTTCGTGATGCCAAAGCTGGCGGTGTCGCCAACGCCGACAGTGATCGCGTCGGG
>JBDSHD010000069.1:0-3891 GCA_039918655.1 Dehalococcoidia bacterium
GGCCCCGTCGAGGCGTGGGTCTGCGTTGTTAGGCCGGGCCGCATAATTTATGAGATGTCCGGGGTCAAGGAAGAAATCGCGCGCGAGGCCATGCGCCTGGCCGCGCAGAAGCTCCCCATCCCGACGCGGTTTGTGGTGAGGACAGAGGGTTAATCATGGCAAAGAAGATCAAGACTAAATCTGACGACATCCGAAAGCTGTCCGACGCCGATCTCAAGAAGGAGATCGATGAGTCGTACCGCCGGATCTTCGCGCTCAGCCTTCAGAGGGAGACACTCCAGTTGCAGAACCATCGCGAGATCCCGAAGATGCGCCGGAACGTCGCCCGCCTGAAGACTATCGAGCGTCAGCGCCAACTCGCCGCTGGAGCAACAGCATCCGGAGGTGCCGCATGACCGCGGGAAAGAGGCTCTATGGTGGGCGCAAGACCAAGGAAGGCACGGTAGTCAGCGACAAGATGGAGAACACCGTGGTCGTCGCCGTGAAGACCAGTCGGCGTCACCCGCTATACAAGAAGACCATCCGTCGCGTGCACAAATTCATGGCACACGATGCATCTGGCGATACTAAGCTTGGTGACCTCGTTCGTATTGTCGAAATATCACCCGTCTCCAAGCGCAAGCGCTGGGGCGTCGTTGAGGTGCTCGAGAGGGCCGAACTCCCAGATCTGGCGCCCGGATCAATCGACCTTGAGATCATCGGCGAAGTGAAGGCGGAAGCCCCGGTCGAGGAAGCACCGGCAACCGCAATCGTCGAAGAGCCCACGCCGGAAGGGGCAGTGGTTGAGGCCGAGTCTGCCCCGGAAGCAGTAGAAGAAGAACCGCCGATCGAAGTCTCAGAGGAGCCAGCTACCGAAGCTGCTGCCGAGACAGAGCCAGAAGCCCCGGAGATTGAAGAAGCTGTTATCTTGGCGGAGCCGGTTGAGGAAGAATCCGCAGAAGTAGAAACATCCATCGAAGCCTCAACAGAGCCAGCTACCGAAGCTGCAATCGAGACAGAGACAGAAGCGGCCGCCCCGGAAATTGAGGAAGCCGCCGTCGTGCTGGAGTCTGTTGAGGCAGATACCGCTGACGAGGAAGCCGCGCCCGAAGCCACTGAGGAAGAGGCGGCCAAATGATCCAGCAGTACTCCCGGCTGCGGGTAGCGGACAACTCCGGTGCCAAGCAGTTGATGGTGATCCAGGTGATGGGCGGGTCACGGCGCCGTTATGGCACCGTCGGCGATACCATTGTCGCATCCGTCAAACAGGCCGCTCCCGGCGGTGGTGTCAAGAAGGGCGAGGTCGTGAAGGCAGTCGTCGTTCGCGCCGCAAAAGGGTGGCGGCGTGCAGACGGCTCGTACATTAAGTTCGACGAGAACGCGGCAGTCGTGCTCTCAGACACGCAGAACCCGCGCGGCACCCGGATATTCGGGCCCGTGGCGCGTGAGCTCCGGGAGCGCAACTTCATGAAAATCGTATCTTTAGCTCCGGAAGTGGTTTGAGTAAGTGCAAAAGCTAAGACGGGACGACAACGTCGTCGTGATGAAAGGCAAGGACCGTGGCCAGACTGGTCAGGTTCGTAAGGTTCTGCTTGCCGGTAAGAAGACCGACAAATTCGGCAAGCTCAAGTGCACCCGTGTAATCGTCACGGGCGTTAACATGGTCAAGAAGCACCAGCGGCCGCGAGGCCCCCAAAGTCCGGGGGGCATCATCGAGCGCGAGTCACCAATTGCTGGGGCAAACGTGGCAATCCTGTGCGTGTCCTGCAGTAAGCCAGCGCGTGTAGGCTTCCGCCTCCTGGCCGACGACCGTAAGGTTCGATACTGCAAGCGATGCGACGCAAACCTGGATTAAATGAGGATTACTGAGTGACTACCCGAACGCTACCAAGGCTGAAAGAACGATACAACGAGGAGATTGCGCCTGCGTTGGTGAAGGAGTTCAGCTACGGCAACGTCATGCAGGCGCCGAGACTCGTCAAGGCGAACCTGAATATCGGCCTTGGCGAAGCGATTCAGAACGCCAAGGCCCTCGATTCCGCGACTGCGGACATCGAGACCATCACCGGCCAACACCCGGTGATCACCAAAGCCAAGAAGTCGATTTCCAACTTCAAACTCCGTGAGGGGATGCCTATCGGCGTCACCGTAACGTTGCGGGGTGACCGGATGTGGGAGTTCCTTGACCGGCTTCTGAACGCCACCCTCCCGCGTATCCGCGACTTTCAAGGCCTATCCCCGAACTCCTTCGATGGCCGTGGCAACTACAGCATGGGTATCCGGGAGCAGGTTATCTTCCCGGAGATCGAATATGACAAGATCGATAAGGTTCGGGGGATGCAATTGACGATCACAACCACGGCGAACACCGACGAGGAGGCGAAGCGACTGCTTGAGCTCCTCGGTATGCCGTTCGCCAAGCGAGGATAAACAGTGGCACGAAAAGCACTCTACGAGAGGACATTCAACCACGAGCCGAAGTTCCCGACCCGGCGCCGTAACCGCTGCCGCCTCTGCGGCCGGCCGCGCGCCTACATCCGTAAGTTCGCCCTCTGCCGGATCTGCTTCCGGCAATTGGCACTTCTCGGGCACCTGCCCGGAGTCAAGAAGTCGAGCTGGTAGTTCAACATGATTACTGATCCAATCGCTGACATGCTCACCCGCATCCGTAACGCCCAGACGGCGCGGCACGACTACGCCGACATCCCCATCTCCAAGGCGAAGGTCGGCGTCGCTGAGGTGCTCAAAAAGGAAGGCTATATCAAGGACATCGAGGTCAAGAAGGATGGAGTCAAGGGTGCCATCCGCGTTCATCTCGCATACACCGGAAAGCGGGAGCCCGCCATCAGCGGGTTGGACCGCGTCAGCAAGCCCGGCCTCCGGGTCTACACGGCTCATGGCGAGATTCCCCGCGTCTACGGCGGTCTTGGCATCGCCATTCTTTCAACGCCCCAGGGCGTGATGACAGGAAAGGAAGCGCGTAAGCGCGGAGTGGGCGGCGAAGTCCTCTGCTACGTTTGGTAATCACATGTCACGCATAGGAAAGCAACCAATCACCGTGCCGAGCGGCGTTCAGGTCAGCGTTGACGGCAGCCTGGTCACTGTAAAGGGCCCCAAGGGGGAACTCTCTCAGCAGGTCGACCCCGACATTACCCTTTCGCAGGAGAATGGACAGGTCGTGCTGGCCCGGCCATCTGACCAGCCGCGCCACCGCTCCATGCACGGCCTCTATCGGACGCTCGTATCCAATATGGTTGTAGGCGTCAGCGATGGCTTCTCCAAGACCCTGGAGATGCACGGCGTCGGCTATCGCGCCGCCATGCAGGGTAAGAATCTCGTGCTGAACATCGGCTTCTCCCACCCGGTGGAGATCCAGCCTCCGTCGACCATAGATTTCGAAGTGGAGGGCACCTCAAAGATCGTTGTCCGGGGCGCAAGCAAAGAACAGGTCGGCCAGGTGGCGGCAGACATCCGCAAGATTCGCCCGCCCGAGCCTTACAAGGGCAAGGGAATCCGCTACGAGGGCGAGTACGTGCGGCGTAAGGCCGGCAAGGCCGGTAAGGCGGCAGGTTAGACTATGAAGGCAGGTAAGACAGCAAGGGCAGCGCGGGTCAGGCGCCACGAGCGCGTCCGCCACACGGTGACAGGTACTACGGAGCGGCCGCGACTGGCCGTGTTCCGCAGCCTGAACCACATCTACGCCCAGATCATCGACGACTCCCGTCACCACACCCTCGTCGCGGCTTCAGACACCGAGAAAGACGTCAAGGCCGGAATCAAAGGCGAGAAGAAGAAGAGCGAAGTCGCTGGCGTCGTCGGCGAAGCGCTGGCAAAGCGCGCCAAAGAAGCAGGAATCAAAGCGGTCGTCTTTGACCGCGGCGGGTTTAAGTACCACGGCCGTGTCAAGGCGCT
>JBDSHD010000070.1:0-4063 GCA_039918655.1 Dehalococcoidia bacterium
ACTACGACCGGTTGAGCGAGGCGAACCCCAGATTGGTGATGACATCGATCTTTCCGTTCGGGAGCAACGGGCCGCACCGAGACTATAAGGCTTACGACCTGACATTACTGAGCGCTGGCGGATGGACCTGGCTAAACGGCTGGCCTGGGCGGACGGAGATGCCGCCCTTGAAGCCGTACGGATTCCAGGCGGCGTACCAGGGGGGAGTTAACGCTGCGGTGGGTACGATGGGAGCACTGTTTGCGCGACGGAGGAGTGGCCGCGGCCAGCACGTCGAAGTTTCGATACAGGAGTGTATCGCCTCGATCCTGGAGATGACCCTTGCGAACTGGTCGTACATGGACACGCCGACAGTGCGCTGGGGCCAGCGGCCGATTCAGCCGATTGATTTGTTCCAGTGCAAAGACGGCGGCTGGATATTCACACTGTGCATCGAGGAGCACCAGTGGCAGGCGTTGGTAGAGCTGATGGAGACCCCAGAGTGGACACAGTGGGAAGTCTCGGCCAACCGGTTCGCGCGGGCGTCGAACTGGGACGCACTGCGGCCGTTCATGGAGGAATGGGTGAGCCAGTGGAACACCGACGACCTGTACCGGGCTGCCCAGGCCAAGCGGGTGCCGTTCGCTCCGGCTTCGACGCTGGGCGATCTGCTGGCATCTGAGCACCTGAACGCGAGGGGGTCTTCGTTGAAGTTGAACACCCGGTGGCGAGGAAACTCAAGCAGGCGGGCGCTCCATACAAACTGGGCGGAACTCCCTGGGAGATCCGCAGGCCAGCGCCGATGCTGGGCCAGCATAACGTTGAGGTCCTGGCAGAGGCAGGCCTAACGCCTGACGAGATCGAGAACCTGACGAAGGTGGGCGCGGCCTGATGGGCGGGCCACTCGAGGGGATCCGGGTCGCCGACTTCACCTGGGTATGGGCGGGTCCGATGTGCACGATGCAACTGGCGCATATGGGCGCGGAAGTGATCCGGATGGAGACGACGGGCCGGATCTGCACCCTGCGGATGCTCCCGCCCTGGCCGGGAGGTCAGCCCTCACCGAACCGTTCCGGCTACTTCAACCAATACAACCAGGGGAAACGTAGCATCCTGCTGGATCTGCAGACTCCCGAGGGGAAGGACGTCGTCAAGAAGCTTGTCACCATGAGCGATGTCGTCGTGGAGAACTTCGCGGGCGGAGTGATCGACAGATTGGGATTCGGGTACGAGGAGTTGAGGAAAGTGAAGCCGGACCTGGTGATGATCAGCATGTCCGGTTACGGGCGGGGTGGCCCGGACAGCTCGTTCGTTTCGTACGGCCCGGCGCAGGTGCCGTTGTCCGGGCTTTCGTCACTTACCGGCTACGCAGGCGAGGGGCCAATGCATGTGGGCATGTCGTATGGGGACCCCAACGCCGGGCTACATGCTGCATTTGCGGTAATCGCGGCCCTGTATCACCGGGACGAGTCGGGCGAGGGGCAGTACATCGATATGTCGCAGTGGGAGTCCAGCATGAACGTGGTGGGCGAGGCGTTCATGCACCAGGTGATGAATGGCGCGCCTCCTCCGCGTGACGGTAGCCGCGTACCTCATATGTCGCCTCACGGCGTGTTTATGTGTGCGGGTGAGGACCGGTGGGTATCGATCGCATGCGACAGCGATACTGAATGGAAGTCACTGGCAGTGGCAGTGGGCAAGCCCGAGCTGGTGGACGATACGCGATTCCGGACGCTGGCGGACCGGAAGGCGAACGAGGACGAACTGGAGATGGTGATCATGGAGTGGACGCTGCAGTTCGATCCGTTCGATGTGATGGAGAAGTTGCAGGCGGCTGGCGTTGCCGCTTACCCGACGCTGATGAACCGGGAAGTGCTGGAAAGTCCACAGCTGGCGGTGCGTGATTTTTGGGTGGAGCACGAGCACCCGGAGGTTGGAGTCCGCCGCCACGCTGGTATTCCGTACCATTTCTCGGCGACCCCGGCGGAGGTCTGGCGGACGGCGCCGGTGATGGGGCAGGACAATGAGTATGTGTACGGCCAACTGTTGGGGATGTCGGCGGAGGAGATCGCGGACCTGACGGCGCGGGGGGTGTTCAAGTAGCGGCTGCAATCCAACGCAGTGCTAATATGGCTCCCTGATGAAGTTCGGTATCTTTCACGAGCTGTCGGTAGGCAAGCCGTGGCGGGCCGATTCCGAGTCCGAGGTCTATCACAACGCACTCGCTCAGGTGGAACTTGCGGATCGGCTCGGTTTCGACCAATCGTGGGCGGTGGAGCACCATTTCCTGGAGGAGTATTCGCATTGCTCGGCGCCGGAGGTGTTCCTGGCGGCGGCGGCGGCGCGAACCGAGCGGATACGGCTCGGGCACGGGGTGATGATGGTGTTGCCACCGTTCAACCACCCGGCGCGGTGCGCGGAGCGAGCAGCGGCGCTCGATATCATCTCGAAAGGCCGTCTGGAGTTCGGCACAGGGAGGTCGGCGACGTGGACGGAGCTTGGGGGGTTTCGGTGCGAGCCGGACCTGACGAAGGAGATGTGGGACGAGGCCGTGCGGGCGATCCCGCGGATGTGGATGCAGGAACGATTTTCGCACGAGGGGAAATTCTTCTCGATGCCGGAGCGGCCGGTGATACCGAAGCCGTACCAGAAGCCGCACCCGCCGATGTGGGTGGCGGTGTCGAGCCCGGAGACGGCGATACAGGCGGCGGAACGCGGGATCGGGTGCCTGGGGGTATCGATCGGCACGCCGGGGGAGTACGAGGCGCGGGTGAAGGACTACCGGCGGGTGATCAAGGACTGTGACCCGGTGGGTGCGTTCGTGAACGAGCAAGTGAACGGGGTGACGTTCCTGTACGTTGATGAAACGGATGAGGAAGCGCAACTGTGGGGTACGAAGCTGGCGTACTCGTTCTCGCACCTGGCGGCGCACTTGATCGGCATCAGCACTGTGTACCCGACGCCTGCGTACAAGACGCCTGGGCTGTTGTTTGGGTTGCGAGCGCCGGCCGGCGGTGAAAAGGCGCCGGGCGGTGGCGGCGTGATCCGGGAGGGGATGGGGATCGGCAGTCCGGAAACGGTGATTAAGAACCTGAAGATGTGGGAGGAGATCGGCGTGGACCGGATGGTCTTCATCCTGAACACGGCGGAGGTGATCCCACAGGAGAAGGTGCTACGGTCGATGGAGCTATTTGCAGAACACGTGCTGCCGGTACTCGACAAGAGTGCTCGCCGATCTAGCGCCGTGTAATGCCTGACCAGGGACGCCTGAGCGAGGCGGGGGTGACGCATACGACGCCAGTGCTGGCGCCACTGTATGCGGCGCCTCCGTGGAAGTTGCCCGGTGCGCGTGTACTGCGGGCGATCTTCGAGACGGACAAGGATGCCGTCCTGGAGTGGCTCCCGCCGAAACTGACGCGGTCGTCCCCGCCTTACGGACTGGTCTCGATCGAGCATTATCCGGAGAGTCCGATCGGCCCGTTCAGCGTGGCGCACCAGTTCATCGGCTGCCGCGCCGGGTTCTTCGTGCGAGCGTTCGCCCTGCAGTCGGTGGTGGACAATCCGATCGCGCTGACTGCCCTCCGGGAGATGTGGGGGTTCCCGTGCCAGCCCGGTCTTGTGCGCTTGAGCGAGGATGGAGCGTCAGGGCGGGTGGAGGCGGGTGGCGAGGTCCTCTGCGAGGTCGCGCTTGGCAACAGCGAGCCGCTGGCACCCGATTTGGTGCGTTTTGACCCGATCCTGACGCTGCGGTTGGCTCCATCGCTACAGGAAGGGGTGCGTCACGACCTCATCCAGCTGATGCAGATTGATGCTGAGAGCGAGGTCCATGAGGCGACGCGAGGCAGAGGAGATGTCTCATACCCTGAGGGTTCCAGTTGGTCTGTGCTCCCAAATCGGAACCCGATCTCGGCGGTTTCAAGCGCGGTCGATACTGAGCTGCCCCTGGCCCGATACGTGATGCCGTATTAGAGGACGCAGCACAAGCGATTGACCACCATGGAGTGCGGTGCTACCGTGCGGTAAGCGCTTGCCTTAGCGCTTGATAAGACAATGGTAACGAAGCGAGAAACAGCCTCCCAATCGA
>JBDSHD010000071.1:0-5356 GCA_039918655.1 Dehalococcoidia bacterium
GTCCATGAACGAGCGGTTCGGGTCTTCCGATCCATACCCGGACGCCGCCGCCGCCTCCATCTCCTCGGCGATCGTCGCCACCGCTGTTGGGTCCTGGTTCGCGATCGGGTTCTCGCCTACCTGCTCCACCACCTCGTACCCGTACCCATCGTCCGCCAGGAAGCGCCGGAACCGGACCATCCCCCGCAGTGCCCACACCTCGTATTCGCCGTCCATTGGAGCGCCATCTGCGTCGTTCCGATACCTGTAGGTCGCCACCCAGTCCGTTTCGCCGTGAGCCGAATCCGTAAGTAGCGCCATGATCGCGCGGTTGCCCGATTCTTCCTGGTTCTGGTCGAGTCCTTGTCCAACCAGGCGTTCGGGGGTGGCAATGCGGCGTTCGGTCGTAGTCATGGCATGGGCTCCTTCAGGTGAGACGTGGCGCTTATTCTAGCGCACGCCCAACCAGCACGTAATACCGCCTGGTCGTAGCTTCAGACCCGTCTGGGTCAGATCTGCCCGATCGACCTGCTTGCCTATGAACCCGTACGCGGTCGCCCTCGGCCACGCGCGGGCGTTGCCGCAACCGGCTGCTGGCCCCAGAAGTCGAATGGCCCCATAAGCAGGATCGTGCTGATCTGCGGATCCGTCAGACGCGACCTCAATCGCGCATCCATGTCGCGCATAGTGAGGTTCGTCGTGATCACTGTCGGTAGGCAGGCGTTATACCGGTGGTTGATCAACTGGAACAGCTTCTCGTCAGCCCATGGCGTCCCCGATTGCGCGCCGAGGTCATCCAGGATGAGCAGCGGGACGTTTCGTACCTGGTCGAACAGGTCATCGAAAGACCGCGGGTTCGACGGATTATACGCCGAACGCAGCCGGTCCAGCAGGTCAGGCACGACCACAAACATCACCCGTTTTCCCTCGCCACGGCTATAGTTCCCGATCGCCGCCGCCAGGCGCGTCTTTCCGTGTCCGGTCTGCCCCGCGATTACGAGCCAGTCCTTTGGTTCCTCGCCGTACTTCATCGCCGTCCGGTGCGCCGACTGCATCGCACGGATCTCATCGGCGCCGTGCGACACGAAGTGTGGGTCAAATGTCTTGAACGTCATCTTCTTCAAGAGTGGCAGCTCCAGCGAATCGAGACTGTCGATTCCGTCACGCGTGCCACCCTCCAGGACGTGCACCTGCGAAAGGACGGGGTCGGACAGCCTGGTCTGTATCCGCTGGTCGAAGGCCGCCAGGTCCAGGTTCGTCGTGACCACCGTAGGGAGCCTTGCGGTGAAACGGTGGTTCAGCAGTTGGAAGAGCTTCTCCGCCACCCACGGCGTCGTGCTCTGTACGCCAAGGTCGTCCAGGATCAAAACCTGCGCTCCGCGTACCATCTCGAACAGCTCGTCATACCCCGCCTCGGCGCCCGGCTGGAACGCCGCCCGCAGGTGATCGAGGAGGTCCGGCACGACCATGAACAACGCCGCCTGCCCGTTCTCGACGCACCGGCCCGCGATCGCCGCCGCCAGGTGCGTTTTCCCGCAACCGCTTGGCCCCGTAAGTACCAGCCACCCCGACGGTAAGTCAGCGAACGATTGCGCCGCGCGCACCGCCGCCGCGAACGATTCCTGGTGAAGCGGGTTGCTGCTGCGTCCGCGCGGGCTCAGGTCCCCGAAGCTGAGGCGCGCCAGCGGGCCCAGGTTGCTAAACCGCAGCAATCTTGCCTGCTTGTCAGCGGCCTGCTCGTTGTGCGTGCACTCGCACGGGAACGCCCGCCCGAAGTCGGGGTGACCGAGGCGCAGAGCCTTGCGCACGAAACCGGCGCCACCGCACGCGGGGCAAACGTCGCCCTGGGTCTCTAGCTCGTCATCCGCCTGGAGCCCGGCGTTTGCCCTCGCTATAACGTCTTGCAAGCCACTCTCTTTCAGTATCTCGCCCAGGCTCTTCATAGGACGGTCCCTCCAGTTCCCAGCGCTTGAGTATGCGCTCTATGTACCGCCAACTTCTCTTGTTTAACTCCGCCGCCTCCCGGAACGCGGCTTCGATCCACGCCGCGGGATAGTGACTCTCCGCATCCTTCAAGTCATCAGCGATCAGCGGCGTGATGGCGCCCACGTTCTGTTCGTATAACGCAAAGATGTTGGGCGGAGCATCACCAGACGCGGCCGGCAGCGGCTCAGCGATATCGACACTGCTCGACGCCAGCGCCTCGAGCGCCCGGTAATTCGCAGGTGTGTTGACGACGTATATCTCTTCCTCGCGGTCATCCCCGCTGGCCCGCACGCTCGCCCTGATGAGCACCCGGCGCCGCACCGCCCCGTCCAGGCCGCGCTCAAGCGCCTCGTGGTTCGCGCTGCCCGAGAGCCCGGAGAGCGCCCGCAGCAGCCCGTTATCAGCGGCCAGTTCCCGGTGAGTCACGAACGGCGGCCGTCTGTGGCGCGCCTGGTCCGGTCCCGTCGCGAAGAACACGTAGATGGACACCGCCAATTCAGCCGGGTCGGTGACATCGGGCAGCACCTTCGAGAAGAACAGACTGGGGATGACCGTTGCCCGCCCAGAGTTGGGGAAGCCGCTGAACGGCTCGCCGTCTACCGGGATCGTGGCTGGTATGCCGGCCCGCGTCACTAGTCCTCTTCCCACTCTTCCTGCCGCACCAGCAAATCCTCGAACCGGGCGAGCTTGTCCTGGAATCTCAGGTGGATCGTCCCCGTCGGACCGTTCCGGTGCTTCGCAACTATGATCTGGGTGATCCCCAACGGGTACTCCCTTCGCTTGGCGTCCCCAGCGTGGTCTTTCTCCCATTGTTCGCGGCTCACGTACTTGTCCTCGCGGTAGATGAACATCACCACGTCCGCGTCCTGCTCGATGCTGCCTGACTCTCGAAGGTCGCTCAGCAACGGCATGTTGTTGGCGCGCGATTCCGACGCGCGCGAAAGCTGCGAGCACGCCAGCACCGGCACGTCGAGGTCGCGCGCCAGCTGTTTGAGCGCGCGGGTGATGTAGCTCACCTCCTGGACCCGGTTGTCGTTCCGCAGGCCGCTGCTCATCAACTGCAGGTAGTCCACGACAATCAGGTCGAGCCCGCGCTCCAGTTGCAGCCGCTTCGCCTTGGCGCGCATGTCGGAGATCGTTAGCGACGCGGAGTCGTCGAAGAAGATCGGAAGGTCCCCGAGCACGCCCAAAGCCTGCATGATCTTGCGCTCGTCCCGCTCCGAGTGGACGCCGAACGTCAGCTTCGTCGAATCTACTCCCGACTCCGTCGCCAACAGCCGCTGCACAAGCTGCTCCGCTGCCATTTCGATCGAGAAGAACGCTACTGAGGCCTGCTGCCGCGCCGCCGCGTTGCGCGCGTAGTTGAGAACGAGCGATGTCTTACCCAGGGACGGCCGCGCCGCCACGATCACCAGGTCACCTCGCTTTAGTCCGCCGAGCAGCGTATCCAGGTCCATGAAGCCGGTCGTCACCGCCCTGCTTTCAGCGGCGATCGCCCCTGTACCTGCCTCCGCCGACTCCAGGTAGCCCGCCAGTAGTTCCCGGATGTGGACGAAGTCTCGCGTCGTGCTCGACTGCCCCACCGTGGCGATTAACGCCTCCGCCTCCGAGAGGACTGCCGCAACCTCGTCGTTCGACGCGCCGCTCTCGTGCGCCCGGCGCACTATGTGTCCGGCCGCGCTGATCAGACGGCGATAGAGCGCGTCCGCCTGCACGATCATCGCGTAGTGTTTGGCGGCGACGGAAGTGGGGAGGCCGGAGACGAGCCGGCTCAGGTACGCCGGGCCACCGGTGTCATCGAGCTTGCCCCGGCGCGATAGGTCGTGCCCGACGCTGATCTGGTTGATCGTCTCGCCGCGGTCGAACAGCGCCAGGCACGTCTCGTAGATCCAGCGGTTTTGCTCGCGGAAGAAGTCGTCCGGCCTGAGACTGGAGGTCAGTACCTCCAGTACAGCTTCCGGATCAACGAGGATGGAGGCGATAACCGCCTCCTCCGCCTCTATATCATGTGGCGGCAGTCTATCTGCCCGTCCGGCCTCGACAACCATAGCTCTCCTGAGTGCGACCTGGAATTTAGTGATTGGATTGTGCGAAACGCTTCCGCATTCTGCGGTGAGAAGGCCCGGCCTGACCGCTCCGCAGCGCCCGGTTGGGCGACCAACTTCCTGTAGTAAACCGTGCCCGCCACCCCGCCGCACAGGGGGGTTTCCAACAAGATTCGTGGACATCCGCGAGCAAGTCGTTGATAAGGTGTTGTTTCCTTCTTGACCCCAGTGTAAGGGCCTCAGTGCCGCTAGAGGCGCTGTCCAATGTCACCATCGCCGGGGCAAACAGAAAGGCCGCCCATATGGGCGGCCTCACCAGCATTCAGATCGCAGACTATACGCTTGTTTCGCCGATCTCCGGCTCTTCGTCCGTCTGCTCGGCGTCGTCCTCCGTGGTCTTTTCCTCCTCATCTTCACCACCTGCGGACGGCACCTCTTCGCCGGTCTCCGACTCGCTCGACACTTCCTCAGTCACGGCTTCTGCGACAGCCACGTCCCCCTCACCCACCTCGGATGCGGCTTCTGTCTCCGCCTCAGCGGTCAGGTCCTCGATCGAACCGCCAATCGGGATGACGTGCACGGTGATCATAGCGATCACGTTTCGCGTCAGCTTCACCGGCACCTGGTGCGAACCCAGCTCGCGGATCGGCTGCTTGATGTCGACCTGCTTGTGCTCCAGATCGATCTTGGTCTCCGCCTGGAGCAATTCGGTGACATCGCGCGCCGTCACCGAACCGAACAGCTTGTCTTGTTCGCCCACCCGCACCTCGATCGTCAGTTCCTTGCCGTCGACGAGTGGCATAAGCTTCTGGGCGTCCTCGTCCAGCTTCGTCTGCACACGCGCTTGTTTGGTGGCGCGCGACTGGGCGATCGCGATGTAGTGGTCGGTCGCCGGAGCGGCCAGTTTGCGAGGAAGCAGGAAGTTTCGCGCGAAACCGTTGGCCACGTTCTTCACGTCGCCGGTCCGCGCCGTGCCCTCTACTTCCTCAAGGAAGACAACTTTCATCTGGGTATAACTCCTTCGTGATGTCACAGAGTCCCGCGTCCAAGTGAGCAACGGACCTGTCACCACAGATTAATCGACAATCCATTCAGAGGCCAGTTTTCCACACTCGGAATCTCTCCAAACTGCCGACAAGCCGCCTATCCAAAGCTGGTGCATTGTGCAAACTTAGTTAGGGCCAGAGTCGCCCGTCACACAGCTCCCGCATTGGTGCCCCGACCATCTGGGCGCGCGAGCGTATTGTCCCGTGTCAGACTTTCTGAGACAGTCGTAGATTTGAGGTAGAGGGGTGGCGACGAAAGGAAGTTGGCATGGGAAGACCGTTGAAGTGGAGGCCTGAACA
>JBDSHD010000072.1:0-5235 GCA_039918655.1 Dehalococcoidia bacterium
GAAAGCTCCTGGGCCGGTTCTCGACCTTCCTGGAACACTCGAAGCCCACCGGTACGGGAACGCAGGCCAATCGGCACAGCGCGCTCGTGCAGTGGGCGGTCCCGCCGGGCCAAGAAGTCGCCGCCGGTGGCGAAATCGGCAGGCACAAGATTCTCACCCATTGCTACTGGCGCGAGGCAGGACAGGAGTTCGGCAACCTGAACATCATGGGCGTCATCCACGGCCTCGAGGAGGAGAAAGTCCTGACGCACAAGATTGCCATCGACGACCACCTCCGCGAATGTCGATTCTCGGTGAGCTACAGCGCCATTCTCTGGAGCGTCCGCGCCGAGATCAAGCCGTCAGAAATTGAACCTGCGGCTTACGATGCGTGGTGCCGGAAGATGGACATCGACCCGTCGGCCATGGCCGTTTCAGACTGACACACTGAGTCCAGCGCCGACGAGCGTCAGTTTGTGAACCGGCGACCGCGTTCCAACATCCAAACGCCGATGCCGCCTCCCACCAACCCCAGAGGAATCCCGAGAGCGAGGCTGGATAGCAGTGTGCCGGCGGCGCCGATCCCCACTGCAGCGACCGCAAACACTACCGGGGCCAGGGGGTGAAGTCCGGCAGGGGCCGTGGTGGACGCGGCACCAACATCCTCGACCGCAGCACCGCACAACTCGCAGGCGCCGACGGCCGTGTCAACCATCTCACCACAATTCACACAAGGTATCTTGTTCATGGTCCGTCTCCGCTCTCCCGGGTGGGGTAGTCTTTCAGTTCTTCTTCCGTATGGCAGCGTTCACACGATGGCTTCTGGTGGCAGAAGGTGCAGGGCGTGGTCGTGACTTCCCTGATCACGGCTCCGTGGTCGAACAGCATGTTGTCGTGGCTGACCAGCTTTGCCCCGGAGTCATGGCAGTTCTGGCAGTATGTCTGGGCGTGGCAGGCGCTGCAGTTGGTGCCCCCGCCTCCGGCTGATGCCTCACGCTTGTGTTCAAACACCCAGAGCCGGCTGGAGTGCGTCAGCGGTGGTGTCCCGATCATGACACTCGGGGCCTGCTCGCCCACGGTTGGGAAGGTGTGGCATGTCTGGCAGGAGGAAGGAATCGGCTCGTCTGTTAGGCGTCCCTGATCGAGCTTGAAGTGACCCCCGTCGTGGCAGCGGAAACAGCCGGAGGAGTCCGTATGGCCGAGGTAGCTTGGGTACACATCGCCATGCTCCGCAGATTTAGACTCGATGAACTGAACGCCCAGGCGGTTGATGGTCCCGAGGGATCGTCTAATTGCCGGCGGCTGGCCCACGAAGAGGTAGGGGTAGTCCCGGTGGTAGGCGGCCGTTAACTCCCGAAGCCCGTCCTGGAGTTCGCTCTCGGATGAGTATCCGTTGGCGACGATTGCCATTGCGTTCTTCTTCACCCACGGGATCGCTGGGTCGATTGCGTGTTCCATCAGGGCCTGGTCCACGGCCTTGCCGGGCAGGGGTTCCGCGTGGCCGACGCGGTTGTGGCAGTCGTAGCACGACATGCGTGTCGGCTCGGCGTTGGCCTGGAGTTCGTCGGCCGTTGAGCCGGCCTGCTCGGATATCTCCACCAGGGATTCGTCGATGTACTCTTCACTTGTCCCGTCCGCACGTTCCACTCCCACCCAGTCGATTGACGTCGCGTGTTCGTCAGACGCGATGTATTCGACCTTCGACAGGACGTGCCAGTGGATGCCGTTGGACGTATCGCCGTCCTTGGACTGACGGAGGACGAGCGCCACGCGCTGCTCGGTGTTCGTCTCGTCCTCGAGGAAGTGGGCCCGGGTGACCAGGGCGTTGGATTTCTGAGCAGCCGGATCGTGGCATCTGAGGCAGATATCATTGGCTGGCGGCATCACGTCCGCCGCCGGGGGAATAGGGTTGACGTACGTGCCCAGAAGCAGTTTTGCCGACTGGCGGAGACCGCCCATCTTGGCGATTGCAAATCCCTTAAGTCCGCTCCCAATGTGGCACTGCGAGCACTCCACCCTCGCGTGCGCCGAGAACGCGTGCTCACTTACTTCCGGGGCCATCGTGTGACAGCGCGCGCAGAAGTCCGGGCTCTCCATCCACGCCAGTGTCCTCGCGCCCGTGAAGACCACCGCGATGGTCACCACGACCATCAGGATTCCCAGCGTCAGGGGCTGCGTTGCTCCCCGTAGCACCGGTCCGAGTATTCGCCTGAATCCCCGTTGCTTCGGCCTCAATGTCTCTTCTGTTTGTTCGGAGACTGGCTCGTTCGGCGTCATCTCGCCCAGCTCGATTTCTATGGCTCCTCGGCCGCGGTTGAAATGATCTTCTCGATGTTCTTCTCCATCGTCTTCGTGCTCATACTCCCGATCCGCCAGACGCGCAGCACTCCGTCTCGGTCGATGAAGAAGTGCGTGGGGATACCCACAATGCGATAGTTGGCTGCGAGTTGCGTCGTCTCATCCACGCCAGCCGTGAACGTTAGGCCGGTCCGCTTCACGTAGGCCGCTACAGTGTTGGAGTCCTCGCCGATCGCCGGTGCAAGGATCACAAGGCCCTCGTCCTTGTATTTCTGGTACATCTCCTCGATGTCCGGGTTCTCCGCCCTGCAGGGCGGGCACCAGGTGGCCCAGAAGTTGATCCACACCGGCTGCCCCTTGTAGTCGCCCAGGCTTACGGTCTGCCCGTCGAGCGTCTTCATGTCGAATTCCGGCGCGGGCTGGTCAAGACGCGGCGCAGGACCAGTGGCACTCGCTGTAAGGCTTATCGTCTGGCTCGTCGCTGCGCCCGGGCGTTCGAGGAACCAGACCACGCCGATGATCAGCGCGGCAACAACGAGGGTCCCGACGATGTTCCGGATGCTGCCGGCGCCCGGACGGCGGAACGGCGTGCGGAAGTACTCCTCGAACCGCTCCTCCTCCGGGTCCGGCGCATCCGGCTCCGGATTCACCGGCGGCTGCATCGAGCTCATCTCCTCGCTAGCCATAGCTGTGCAGGCCTCCAAGGAAGTAGTTCCCGAAGTAAGTGAACATCGTCGCCGCGAAGCCCAGGAGCAACAGGTACGCGCACCGCTCGCCGCGCCAGCCGCGGATCACCCGCGCGTGCAGGTACCCGCCGTAGATCAGCCACGTCACCAGCGACGCGGTCTCCTTCGGGTCCCAGCTCCAGTAACGTCCCCAGGCGATCTCCGCCCATACGGCGCCCAGGATGATGACCAGCGCCATCAACGGGAAGCCGATCATCACGGACCGGTAGCCAATTTCGTCAAGCGTGGTGCGTTCCGGCAGCCAGCTCATGCTCTTCTTCTGCTGGACCAAGAACAAAATAGATGAACCGAATCCAACCGCAAACGCGCCGTAGGCCCCGATCGCCACCGCCACATGTACCGACAAGAGGAACTCATGTTGAAGCGCTGGCACCAGCGGCTGCATGTCATCCGGGAGCGTCGATGCGTAGATCAGCATTCCCAGTGCGATTGGCAGCACCAGCAAACCCAGCGACCGCGCGTGGTACTGCTGTTCGAAGTAGAGATAGATTCCCATCGTGCCCCAGGCGAACGCCACCGAGAATTCATGCATGTTGGAGAAGGGCCCATGGCCGGCGGCGATCCACCGCGCGATTAGCGACGCGGTCAGAAAGCCGAACGCGTTCACAGAGAGGATTGTCCCGTAGCGTCCGGCCGTCTTCATTGCGGACGAGAAGCTGTCCGACTCCTGTGTCCCTCCCGTGTTGAAGCTCAAAGCGCGCACGCCCCTTGGCCCAAACACATTGATCACATATAAGGCCAGGCCAACGCCCAGCGCCACCATGGCCGCCACAAACGTGTACTGCGAAACCTCAAACATGGTTGCCTCCTTGTTCCGGTTCATCTTTCGCGTGCCGGCCTCGCAACTCCTTGCCAACGCGCTGCCGCACCCGCTCGAACTCCGCTATTACCTGTGAATCTCGTTGACCCGTCATTGCCAGCCGCACTTCAGTCTTGCCGTCCGGCATCTCCTTGCAGGAAGCCCAGAGGCGCCGGTGCGGCATGTAGAACAGCATCACCAGGCCAATGATCATAAGAGCGCTGGCCACCCAGACGATCTTCACGCCCGGGTCCTTCACGACGCTCAGGCCGGTGAACCGTCCCTCGCGCACAAAGGTGAAGTTGAGCCCGCTGACGTCGTGCTCAGTCCCTTGTGAAAGGTTCGTCGCAGTCCTCAGCGCGCCCGAGCTGCTTTCGTATATCTCGATCCGCATCTCGCCGGCGGGCACCAGGGGATCGTTCTCTCCGCTTTTAGGGCCAATGACCCACACTTCGAGATTCTCAGATCCCAGCGTGAAGTTGCCCACGGGCCGATTTCCCTCTCGCGTCTGCCATGCCAGCGGCACCGGGCCGTCGTAGAGGGACGTTCCCTCCTTCGTCTTGACAGCCATTACGGCGGTCTGACCGAAAAACGACTGGTGGAACTTCATTCCGTCGTAGGTCATCGGGGAGTTCACGCGCACCGTTCCCCGCTTCACTTCTTCGCCGCCCTTCAGGATCACGATGTCGCTCCGGAAGTCCTTCGGAGGGCCCTCCGTATAGTACTCATCCGTAAAGTGTTCCAGTTGCACCGAAAGATCGGTTCCAAGGCCGACGTCCCGCGTCATTCCCTCTGGCACGATGAACTCCGGGTCGCTGAGACCCCACATGCCGCCGACAACCGTACCGGCCAGGATCAGCACGAGGGCCAAGTGACTGACGAACGTGCCAAACCGGCTGAACCGGTTGCGGTCCGCGTAAAGCGCCACCGATCCCTCACCTGCTTCAGTCGACACCCGGTAGCGCGCGTGCTTCAGCCCCTTCCTCACCGTCACCGCAGCTGCCTCCGCTGGCTCATTCAACACGTACCTGGCGTTGAAGCGCGCATGCTGGAAGAATGCGTCCGTCATTCGGATCCTCGGCGGGAACGCCGTACGCCAGATACCCTTCCAGCGGTTCAGCGTGCAGACGATGATGTTCACCGTCAGCAGGCCAAGCAGAGCCCGGAACCACAGCGTGCGGAACACATTGAACAGCTCAAGAAAGTCAAAGACCTTCGTGGGGAACACGCCGTACGTGCCCTCGACACGCGACAGCCACTGTGAGTACGCCGCCGGATCAGACCTCACGGATGGTGGCACGTGGTCTATCATCGTCCCGGCGAAGACCGCCGCTGTGATTGCGAAGATCAAAATCAGCGCCAGCCGGACCGACGTGAAGAAATGCCATACGCGGCCCACGATCCGGAATTCCC
>JBDSHD010000073.1:0-13965 GCA_039918655.1 Dehalococcoidia bacterium
CGCGACGGCGCGGCTTACGTTTGCCATCCCCGGGAGGCGATCCTGATGGTGCTCGTCTACCTGGCTCTCGGTTCCAACCTCGGCAACCGGGAGGCAAACCTGCGAATGGCGGTTCGGGCGATGACGAGACTTGCACGCGTGATTGATTCATCGTCGCTCTATGAAACGGCCCCGGTTGGGCCGCCTCAACCGTCTTTCTACAACGCCGCTGTGAGCATCGAGACCGGACTTCAGCCACTGGCCCTCCTCCGCTTCTTGAAAGGGATCGAGGAAGAGATTGGTCGCCGGCCGGGAGGCGAAACCAACGGACCGCGCCCCATCGACATCGACATCCTGCTCTACGGCGAAGAGATCATCGAGCAACCAACACTGACCGTGCCGCATCCCCGAATGACTGAGCGCCCGTTTGTTCTCGTTCCACTATCAGAGATCGCTGGGGACGTCCATCATCCAGTGCTGGATCAGTCTGTCGCAGAGTTGGCGGCGGCGGTCGGCTATGCGGGTGTGACGAAGGTCGCAGACCGTGGTTGGGACGGAGTTGCCGGTCTCCCCCAGGACCGCGTCCGAATCTAGGAGGAGATATGTCAGACGACCACATCAAGATGCTTAACCAGGCGCTCTCAGCGATGTACCCAAAGAACCTCGGGATGCAGATCACAGGCGCGACACCGGACCGTATAACCGCGGAACTAACGGTGAGCGAGGACGTCTGCACAACCGATCACACGCTGCACGGCGGCGCCGCCATGACGATGGCCGACTTCCTCGGTGCCTCAGGCACGTTCCTCAACCTCCCGCCCGGCGCGGGAACTTCCACGCTGGAATCGAAGACGAACTTTATTGGCAGCGCCAGGGTCGGAGAAAAAGTGCTCGCCACCTGTGAGCCGGTCCACAAAGGGAAAAGCACGCAGGTCTGGCGCACGACTCTGACCAAGGAGGACGGCAGGACTATAGCGATCGTCACCCAGACCCAGATGGTGCTTCAAGGCCCAAAGTCAGAGCAACAGATGCTCGCGGACCTCTTCGCCGGGAAGAGCCTCGATGAACAGAAGGCGCTCTTGGCGCAGCTCGAACGCGCCGGGGCCGGGCTGTACCAGGCATTCGCGTCGCAGGAGACAGACCCCACCCGTAAGAAGGCGCTGCTCGACGCGGCCCAGCGTGAGACCGACAACGCCATGGTACTGGAAGAACAGGGAGGACCAGGATGATTTCTGACAAGCAGCGCGAATTCCTCGAGAGTCACCGCCTATGCGTTGTGGGATACTCGCGAACCAGCGGGCCACCGGCGCTCACCCCGGTCTACTACGTCCTTGACGGCGACGACATCGTAATCTCGACGACCGCGAGCCGCGCCAAGGCCAAGGCGGCGAGACGGAATCCCGAGATGAGCGTTTGCGTCCTGGCGGAGGGGTCGCCGTTTGACTACGTGACGGTCTTCGGAAGGGCCCGTATAGAGGACGAAGGCGCCGTAGATGCGATGATGGCGATTGGCGGGAGCATGACGGGCGCGACTATCGCGGAATCCGCTCGCCCCGCGCTCCGGCAAAGGGCGATCGACGAGGGGAGGGTCGTGCTGAGGATAACGCCGGAACGGGTTATTTCGCGCTAGCCCATCACAGCCGAATACGTACAATGGCCTGAATGACGGGACTTGCGTTTGCCCTCGTTCTCCTGTCCGGCGCCATCCACGCGACCTGGAACTTCCTCGTCAAACGCAGCGGGCACAAAGTTATCTTCTTCTGGACGATGGCGGTCGTTGGCCTCGTCGTCATGGGCCTCCCCGCCGTCGGCTTCGCCGTGGCGGAAGGCTTCGGATGGACCGCTCTCGGATTCGGTCTCGGGACGGCGTGCCTCCATGCCGTCTACGGGATATCCCTGACGCGCGGCTACTACCTGGGGGATCTGTCGTCCGTGTACCCGGTATCGCGCGGGATTGGCCCGGCCCTCGTGCCCCTGCTGGCAGTACTCATCTTTGACGAGGTCGTCTCAGTCCCCGCCGGTATCGGCATCTTCTTCGTTGTCTTCGGCATCTACGTGATTCACATCGACGCCCGGTCATGGCGCGATATCACTCAGCCCCTCCGCGCACTGAACACCCCTGCTACCCGCGTGGCTGTCTTCACTGGCCTTGTCATCTCCTGCTACAGCCTGTGGGACAAGGCCGGACTCGACCACGACGTGCACCCCATGACTCTTATCGGGTTTACCCTCGTGGGCAACGTTCTCGGCCTCACCCCCGCCATCATTTGGAATACCGATCGACGGCGCGTGACCGACGAATGGAACACTCATAGGCGTAGCATCGTGGCTGCGGGAATCCTGGCCCCGCTGGGTTATACCCTCGTGCTGATTGCGCTGACCACGAGCCAGGTCAGCTACGTGGCCCCGGCGCGGGAGGTTGGCATCGTCATCGGCACTGCGATGGGCGTGCTGTGGCTGGGAGAAGGCTACGGACTGATGCGAATCTGGGGCTCGGCCCTGATTGTCGCCGGGGTCATGGTCCTCGCGCTCAGCCCCTGATCACGACCAGAACGCGTCGACAGCGTAGCGGTCCTCAACGAGGAACCAGAACTCGGCGATTCGCGCGCCCTCGATCCGGTACGCCCAAGCCTGGAACGACCCGCCAAGTCTGCGCCCCTCGCGCTCGGCGAACACCTTCACGAGCGCCACGGTGATTGGGTCGCCGCCGAGGACGTCAAGGACCTCCGTTGTGATGGTTCCGCCGCATAACTGCCGCACGTGCGCCCAGAAGCCCATAACTTCCGCCTTGCCGCGATAATCCTTTGATAGCAGGTTCTTGCCCGGAACGTGCCAGAGGACGTCGTCCGCGAGCGAATCGATGAGCAAAGCCGCATCGCCGGTACGCTGGGCGTTCAGGAAGCGGCGTATCAGTTCGGCGTTGGCGTGCATGGTGCGGTGCCAGAGTATAGCACGCATGGGTGGCTGGGACGGCTACGTTGTCCTCTGCTAGACTTCGGTGGACATGAGCAATGCCCTTGTACTCGGCGGCGGTGGCACTCTCGGTATCTCGTGGGAGATCGGAGTGCTTGCCGGTCTAACGGAAGGCGGCGTCGACGTCACCGGGGCGGACCTGATCGTCGGCACCTCCGCCGTGCGGTTGCCTCCAGTTGCGCGGTTCCGGGGATGTTTCCTTGCGTCCAATTCAAGGGCAGGCGATACACCGACGGCGGCGTGCGGTCCGGGACTTCCGCCGATCTGGCGACTGGCCACGAGAACGTTCTTATCATCGCTCCCATAGGCGCCGGTACCTCCGGAGTCGATCCCCTCATGGGCAGACAGGCGTGCGAAGAAGCAGACGCGCTGTCCTCCCGTGGCGCGAACGTGGAACTCGTCTTCCCGGATGGGGATGCGATGGCGATCATGGGTGGCAACCGAATGGACGGAAGCAAGCGCGCCGTCATGGTCGATCAAGGTCTGCGGCAGGGACGTGAGCTGGCTGCCCGGGTCAGCGCGGCGTGGTCCGCGACAGTAGCGTAGCTGGAATGTCTCAGACAATCGACCACCTGGTCTACGCCGTGCCCGACCTTGAGACCGGGGTCAACGAGATGGAACGGCTACTCGGGGTTCGCGCGGCGCCAGGGGGCAAACATACTGATCGGGGTACCCACAATGCGCTTCTCTCGCTTGGCCTGGGTGTCTACCTGGAGATCATTGGCCCCGATCCCGACCAGCCCGATCCCGACCAGCCCCGTGCGTTCGGGATAGACACTCTGCACGAACCCAGACTTTTCACCTGGCCGGTACGAGTTCATGACATCGAAGCGCGAGCCCAAGCGTCACGAAAGGCAGGCTACGACCCCGGCATCGTCCTCCCGATGTCGCGCACCTTGCCGGACGGCACCACCCTGCGATGGAAACTCACGTGGCGCGAAAACATGTCGGGCGATGGCCTCGTCCCGTTCCTGATCCAATGGGAGACGGCAGACCACCCTTCCCGCACCGCACCGGCCGGTTGCTCGCTCCTCGATCTCGAGGCAGAACACCCGCACCCTGAAGCCATTCAGCCCATGCTTGACGCGCTCGGTGTTGACATCCAGGTCTCGGAGGGTGGGCGACCGGCGTTGCTGGCCACCATCGAGTGTCCCCGCGGCACTGTCGTCCTATCGTGATCGTCTAAGGTGCGCCCGCCCTCCGAATAATTCAGCGATTGCGCCCATATCCGAGGCTTGACGGGCCATCACCGCCGCTTACGCTAGGTGAATGACCACCGCGTCCAGCCGCCACGGTTTCTTCTACGGCTGGTGGGTACTCGCTGGTTCCGTGGTGGCCGTGGCACTCGGCAGCGGCGTATCCTTTTGGTCGTTCGGGCTATACGTTGACCCGCTGGAGACAGAATTCGGCTGGTCTCGTGCGGAGGTCACCGGCGGCTTCTCCGTCTCCCTGCTCATCAGCGGCCTATCCGGCCCTCTTGTCGGGCGCTGGGCGGACGTGAGCGGCCCGCGCCGCGTGATCCTCGTCGGTGCCGTCCTGACTGCGGTCACTTACTTACTCCTGGCGTTTGTGGACTCCCTCTGGCAGTGGTACCTGTTCCTGTCGATCAACGCCTTCTTCCGCCAGTTCATCCTCTTCATCCCGTTCCAGGCAATCGTATCGAGATGGTTCGACCGAAAGAGAGGCCTCGCGGTCGGCATACTCGGAACCGGCTTCTCGGCCGGTGGCTTCGTGGTCGTCCCGTTGATGCGTGTTGTGATCGACGAATTCGGGTGGGCCGGTTCGTTCATCTTCTCGGCGATCATCACCGCGGCCTACTTCATACCGTTCGCAGTACTCTTCCTGCGCAACTCCCCAGCTGACGTCAATACTTACCCCGATGGTATCCAGCCCGCTGCAACCAGCGGCCCTTACACACCACCGGCCATGACCGGCATGACCCTGGCGCAGGCGACGCGGACGCCTTTCTTCTGGTTGATCTCGCTCGCCCTTATGTTCTTCTTCTTCGGCATGTTCGGGATGCTCGTCCACCTGGTTCCGCTCTATGAGTCCATCGGCGTCGCCCGCAGCACCGCCGCCAACCTCGTCGCGATCGCTGCCGGGCTCGGTATGATCGCTAGGCTCAGCATGGGGCTAATCGCCGACCGCATCGACCGCATGGAACGTGGAGCTATGGGGCTAATCTTGATGCTGATCGGCGCCACGGCCGCGCTGCTCGTCGACTCGGGCACCGCTGGTATCGGGTTTTTTATCGCACTCTGGGTCATCGGCAGCGGTGGCGGACCCTTGCTGGAACCGTTGCTGCTACCTCGTGCGTTTGGGCTCTCCCACTTTGGCGCGATCCTGGGCACCGTCGGAGTCGTCGAAACGTTCGGTCTCATCGCCAGCCCATTCATCGCCGGCGTCATTTATGACGAGACTGGCTCCTACGATTTGGTCCTCGTCATGCTCATCGGCGCCTTCTCCATGGCGTTCGTGCTCTTCGGGATTGCCAGCCGCATGAAGCTTCCGATCGAATCCCGGGAACCCGTGTCGGCGCAGGCCTGAACTCAAGGCTATCTTCCCAGGAACTTGTCCGTTGCCTGTTGTCCTTGTGTATCTGCTTCCACTTCTTCCTCTGCGTGACCTTCAGCCCGTGGTCCTTCTTGCTGTCGATGAATAACTGTTCGCGCTGGAGTTTGCGATAGCTCTCAAATCGGTCCAACTCCAGGCTTCCCTCATCTAAAGCGGCTTTTACAGCGCACCCCGGCTCGGCGCGATGACTGCAATCGGCGAACGAGCACCGCGCCACGAGCTCGTCGATCTCCGCGAAGGCCTGCCCGATGCCTTCGTCGGCATCCCAGAGCCGCAGTTCGCGCAAACCGGGAGTGTCGATCACCAGGCCGCCCGAGGGCAGTACCATCATCTGGCGGCTCGTCGTCGTGTGCCGCCCCTTGCTGTCTGAGCGTATATCGCGAACAAGCTGAACTTCAGCGGACATCAATCGGTTCAGCAAACTGGACTTGCCGACGCCGGACGAGCCGATGAACACGGCCGTCCGGCCCGGATCTAGATAGCTTTGCACGGCAGCGACGCCGTCCCCGTTTGCAGCACTTGTCACCAGCACCTCCACGCCGGGCGCGATGGTTTGTACCTGCTTCGCGATCGACAATGCGTCGGTTGACAGGTCTGCCTTGCTCAGCACGACCACCGGCCTAGCGCCGCTGTCCCAGATCACCGCCAGGTAGCGCTCGATCCGCCGCAGGTTCAACTCCTGGTTGAGCGACGTTACCAGGAACGCCTTATCAACGTTCGCGGCGATGATCTGCTCGTCCGTGCGCTCGCCGGCCGTCTTGCGCGAGAGCTTCGAACGCCGCTCAAGCAGTCGGCGGATAATCGCACCGCCCCCGGGCAGGGGCTCCACGAGTACCCAGTCTCCCACGGCGGGAAAGTATTTACGGCCCGTCGCGTCGTGCATCAGGCGGCCTGTAACAGTGGCGCTTATTGGCCCCCGTTCGGATAGCAGTACATAGGCACCGCGCTGCTCCTCGGCCACGCGCGTCGGCAGCCAGCCAGCACTATCGATATTCAATTGCGACTGGAAGTGCGCGTCCCAGCCCAGGTCTTCAAGTGAGTACAACGGATTCCTCCATCGAATTGCGTGAGAAAACGGCAATGCGGAGGCGAAGCCCGTCAGTTCTGTGATGATGCCGCGCGGAGCGAGAGTCGGCGCTTATGCGCGAGTGAGGGAAAGGACGGGCCCGCCGGAAACGGCTACAACAACGCTATCCATCTGTCTGGCCCTCCTTTCTGTGGGTAGTGACTATGCGCGCAGGTTAGCCGAGAGCGCCGATGATGTCAATATGGATATACTTAACATGGCGTGCGCCTCCGCTCGATGTAATCGACAGCCAGGGGTGCGGGCCGGACGAAGAGATAGGTGATGACAGGAGGAGTTTTTGTCGCACCAACCTGAGCTGATCCAGGGTGGAATGGGAGTGGGTATATCGAGTTGGGAGCTGGCGCGTGCGGTTGCCGAAGCCGGCGAGAGCCTCAATCGGCCAGTCCTGGGGGTGGTCTCTGGAACGGGCCTCGCGATCACAATGGTACTGAGGCTCCGGAAGGGAGACCCGAACACGAGGCGCGCGCTTGAGGCGTTCTGCGTTCCGGAGATAGCCGAGGGAATCCTCGATAGGTACTGGCTCAACACCGAGAGGTCATCCCGATTCAGGTTGCCCCCAAAGCCGGAGCTCCTGGTCAATGGCACCGACGAACAGAAGACGGACCTCGCAAGATTGCTAATCGCGGCAAACTTCGTTGAAGTCTGGCTGGCGAAAGAGGGCAACGGCGGGCCAATCGGAATCAACTACCTCGAAAAGATCCAACTGCCCCGTCTCCAGGAGATGTTCGGGGCAATGTTGGGTGGAGTTGACTATGTCCTGATGGGAGCGGGGATACCCAATCAAGTGCCGGGCGCCCTGGATGATCTTGCCTGCTGGAGACAGGCCTCATACAAGCTCGACGTTTCCGGTTCAGAGAAACACGTACTGTCGTTCGACCCCAAAACCATAATCCCGGAGCAATACCGCACGGATGTCAAACGGCCAAAATTCCTCGCGATAGTCTCGCACCATGCGCTCGCTCAAGCACTCGCGCACAAGGCTACCGGCGAAGTAGACGGATTCGTGGTAGAGGGGCCCATTGCCGGAGGCCATAACGCTCCGGCCAGGGGGAAAGACCTCAATGAGGGTGGCGAGCCTGTCTATGGGGAGAGAGATAGGCCGGATCTCGCCAAGATACGAGATCTGGGGAAGCCATTCTGGTTGGCCGGCGGATATGCGACTGCGGGAAAATTCCAGGAAGCGAAACTCGCGGGGGCTACCGGTGTCCAGATCGGTTCTGCCTTTGCCCTTTGTGACGAATCCGGTATGCGCGAAGACATCAAGCAAGAGTTGAAGAAGAAGAGTCTCGCGGGGGATCTGCACGTAATGGCGAACCCTGTCGTCTCTCCATCCGGATTTCCCTTCCAGGTGGTTCAACTGGAAGGTTCGTTATCCGATCCGATCGTCTATGGCGCACGGCGCAGGAGTTGTAGCCTGGGCTACCTCGTCGAAGCCTACAAAACCCCGAAGGGCCGTATAGGATTTCGCTGCCCGGCGGAACCAGTGAAGGCTTATGTGCGGAAAGGTGGAGAGCCGGAAACCACCGAGGGAAGAGTGTGCCTGTGCAATGGCCTGGCTGCGACATCCAAAGATGGACAACCCACTCGCGGCCCTGTCGAGGGACACATCGTTACGCTAGGGCAAGATCAGGATTTCGTTCGTGACCTGCTGATGGAAGCAAATGGCTCGTATTCGGCGGCGGACGTAATCTCTTCCATCCTGCCCTGAACCACTCGCGTCAAGCTGAATATCCGGTGACGCATCACCGCCTCTTCAATCGACCTCTCAACAATGAGGCCGTCCAGATATACTTCGCTTCATGCGCATAGCCGTTGTATCGGATATCCACGCGAACCTCGCCGCCCTCGATGCCGTTCTCAACCACGCCGAAGCAACCGGCCCGATTGATGCCGTGTGGAACATAGGAGACGCTGTCGGTTACGGCCCCCAGCCTGCCGAGGGCATTGCCCGGCTGCGCGCGGCGAACGCCGTCTGGGTAGCGGGTAACCACGAACGAGCCGTAAGCGGTGCGATCGACACCAGCGACTTCAACGACACCGCTGCGACCGCGGCGGAATGGACGGCGGAGCTCCTGTCGGATGGCGATAAGCAGTTTCTCGATACGCTACCAGAGACGATTATCGAGGGGGATTTCGTCCTCGTTCACGGCACCCTCCGCTGGCCCATCTGGGAGTATCTCTACGACCCCGACGCCGCCCGCGCTCACCTGACGTTGATGACCGTCCCATTCTCCATCGTCGGCCATACCCACGTGCCGCTGCTGGTTCGTGAAGACGTGGAGTCGCCCGAAGGATGCAGGCTTGAGCGTCTGTTCGATGGCGATACCGTCGCGCTGGAGGGCGATGCGAAGCTCGTCCTCAACCCTGGAAGTGTTGGGCAACCGAGAGACGGAGACGTGCGCGCGTCATACGGGATCTACGATAGTGCGGATGCCACTTTCACCCTCCACCGGGTCGAGTACGACATCGAGAGCACCCAAAAACTGATGAAGGATGCTGGCCTGCCGCGCTGGCTTTACGAGCGTCTGGCGCGGGGCCGTTGATTTAACCGAGGTTGACTGCGAACCAGTCCCAGTATGCCTCCCAGCCTGGAAGTGGCGACTCGTGCGTGTAGTAGAGAGCAGCAGCCTCCGCGAACGCCTCAAGCGGGTTCGGCGCGTAAAGTTCCGATGTCCCACCAAAGTTGTTCGTGTAAAGCAGTGACGGACCGTCGTAGACGAACAGGTCGTTGATGCCGTCCCAGGAACTGCCACTCGTCGCCAGAACCTCATCGTCTGACGTGAGTTGCTTCCAGCCCGTAGCCTGCATGAACGACTTCATCTCATCCGTCAGCAACGCCGCGACGAAGGCACCCGGGTCCATGTCCCTCAACTGGTAGGCGTGGATTACCTCATGCGCAATCGTTTGCTTTGACGATCCGGGCTGCAGGATCACCTGGTTAGACGCGTGTCGCCCAGCCTGTCCCTGGTCCTCGTTTGTGTAAAAGTTCGCGGCCCGGTCGCCGTATGGCTGCCAGCCGTCGATCGTCCGGCCGTGATCGTTTGAAAGCAAGGTCAGCACTCCGCCGGTACCGATGCGTACCTCGTCCATCAGGCTCACAGGCAGGGCTGCGAGCGCATCTTCGACTGCACCGAGGTTCCGCAGCTGGTCGCTTTCGTCCGAACCCCAGTTCTGGCCTTCAATTTGGATGCGCACCCCGTACGCGGATTCGATCTGCGCGGCCCGGGTGATCGCTGCTTGTGCGAGAGCAGGCACCGCGTCCGGAGCGAATGCCGCCGGAGTGGCCGATATCCCCTCTCCCACGGTAGAAGTCGGCGTTAGTGTCGTAGTGGTGGCTGGCGCGCTGCCAGTCGTCTGGCCACCGGCGGACACTCCTTGCAGCGTTCCGGCGACGCCGAGGGGCTGCGCTGAGGCGCCCCCCAGACCCTGCAGGAAGCTGTCGCGGGGGCGTCGAGGCTGTCCGCCATCGTCCTTGTCCGGCTGAGGCGAGGCGGTCGGTGTGGCGCTTGCGGCGCTGGGATCACTCTGCTGGGCGGCGGTTAGTCCCGCCGCCACCAGGATCGTCGTGAAGAAGACCAGCCCGGCGATGCCGATCTTGAAGCCCAGCGATGGCTTCCAACCCCGGCTGTCCAACCCTCCCTTTTGGGTTCGTCCGTCCGTGGTCGTCGTTCCCTCTCGTGATCCCTCTATCCGGCCCTCGTGGGCCATTAGTCCCTCCCGTGTCTTCGAGCTCGTCACCGGCATTCTCCCCTTCTTTACAAAGGTTAAGGAATGGTTTAGGTGATGTCAGTTAATGACTGGTAAAGATGGGTTGCGGAATCGTTTATAGACTTGTGGGTGACGCGCGTACAAGACCTTTGGGCCCTGCCGTTATAATTTGTTCCAAAACGATGTCCCGAACCGTTCAAGTCACCATCGCGCTCCCGCTCCCATCAGAGCTGTTAGATCGTGTCCGGTCGGTCTCCAGCTCGCTAGAAGTCAAACATCTCAGCCGAATGCAGCGTTACGTCTACCGGGATGGCCGCCCCCTCTGGGCCGGCTACAGTGAACCGCCGGACGCTGGGGATGAGAGTGAGGAAGCCGCCCGGGAGACCCTCCGCGAAGTGCTCGCCACATCGGAGGTGGTGTTGACAAATCCGATAGTGCTTGGCGACATCCAGGCGCGCGCCCCGGGCTTACGTTGGCTGCAACTGACCTCGGCCGGTGCAGACCGCCTTATCGAAAGCGACCTCGTTAGGTCCCGTCGCGTCCAGGTCACGACAGCCAGTGGTCTGCATGCCGTTCCGATAAGCGAGTACGTGATCGGGGCGATCATCGCGTTCGCCAAGGGGTTGCCGGGGGCAGTTAGGGCTCAGGAACAACGGACTTGGCGTCCATATCTGGCGCGTGAACTCGAAGAAGCTACCGTTTCAATCGTGGGACTCGGTGCGATCGGTTCTCGCGTCGCCGAGCTTGCGAAGGCCCTCGGCATGCGGGTCCTCGCCTCACGCCGGTCCTGCGAGCACCGGTTGAGTGGTGCCGAGGCGGGCGAACCGCGCGTGGACGAACTGGTTCCGCCGTCCGACCTGCCGTACTTACTCGCCGAGGCTGACTACCTCGTCCTGTCGATGCCACTCACCGATGAATCACGAGGCCTCATCGGGGAAGATCAACTTCGAGCGATGAAGCCGGGCGCGGTCATCGTGAACATCGCACGTGGACCGGTGATTGACCAACCAGCCTTGATCCGCGCCCTCCGCGAAGGCAGGATCGGTGGCGCCGCCCTCGATGTAACCGATCCCGAGCCCCTGCCGCCGGACAACGAGCTTTGGTCCATGCCCAACGTCATGATCACCCCCCACATCAGCGGCGGCACGCCACGCTACATGGACCGCGCGATCGATATCTTCTGCGACAACCTGCGTCGCTATCTTGCCGACGAACCGCTGCGGAATGTGGTCGATCCGGCTCGGGGGTACTGACTCGCCGTCAGTACGCAGTCGTAGGGTCTATCCCGCGGCGGCAGGCTCCATCACCGGTAACTCCGCGGCGACTCCTGGGTGCAGAGCCGCCTTCACCACTTCGTCCGCGTGCTCCACGAAAATGATCTCCAGGTCCCGGCGCACGTCTTCGGGCACTTCCAGCACATCGTTCTCGTTGTCGCGCGGGATGATCACGCGACGGCTCCCGGCCCGGTGAGCCGCCAGCACCTTATCGCGGACAGCGCCCACGGGCAGGACCTTCCCCCTAAGGGTTATCTCGCCCGTCATCGCGATGTCCTTGTAAATGGGTCGCGCCGTCACCGCGGAGATGACGGCCACGGCTAGAGTGACGCCGGCCGATGGCCCGTCTTTGGGCACCGCTCCCGCTGGCACATGGATGTGCAGGTCGTTGAGATCGAAGACATTGGGCGCGAACCCCAGGACGTCCGCTCGCGACCGAGCGTAGGTGATCGCCGCCTGCGCTGACTCCTGCATCACGTCCCCAAGCTTGCCGGTCAGAATCAATCGGCCCTTGCCGGGGATCGCGATCGCCTCAACGAACAACACGTCTCCACCCGCCATCGTCGCCGCCAACCCGGTTGCTACACCCACTTCGTCGCGCTCCGATGCCAGCTCCCAGCGAAAGCGCGGCGCCCCCAGGAAATCCTCAAGATTGTCCGCCGTGACGGCGATCTCCTCGGTCGAACCTTCGGCGATCCTTCGCGCTACGCGTCGGCAGATCGTCCCCAACTCCCGCTCCAGGTTGCGGACGCCGGCTTCGCGTGTGTACGACCGGATTACCTCACGGACCGCGCCATCGGTGACGCGCAGGCGTTTCTTCGGGATGCCGTTCGCCTCAAGTTGCCGCGGCAGCAAGTAGCGCTTACCAATCTCCAACTTCTCCTGCTCGGTATACCCTGACAGTTCGATTACCTCCATCCGGTCAAGCAGCGGACTGGGAATCGTATCCGGGAGGTTCGCGGTCGCGATGAAGAATACCCGCGATAGGTCAAACGGCACGTCCAGATAGTGATCTGTGAACGTCGAGTTCTGGGCCGGGTCTAGCACCTCCAGCAGCGCTGAGGCCGGGTCGCCGCGGAAGTCGGTGCCGAGCTTGTCGATCTCATCCAGCATCGCCAGTGGGTTATCGCTTCCGGCGCGCCTGATCTCCTGGATAATTCGGCCCGGCATCGCTCCGACGTACGTTCGCCGGTGACCGCGGATATCCGCTTCGTCCCGTATGCCGCCAAGCGATACCCGAATAAACTTGCGGCCGAGGGCCCTCGCTATTGATTGGCCAAGCGAGGTCTTGCCCGTTCCCGGCGGGCCCACAAAACAAAGGATCGGCCCGCGGGTTTCACCGTGTTTCAGCTTGATCACGGCGAGGTAGTCCAGGATGCGGCGCTTTACCTTGTCGAGCCCGTAGTGGTCTTCGTTCAGTATCTTCTCGGCGCGCTGGATGTCGAGGTGGTCTTCTGTGGACTTGTCCCAGGGCAACTCCGCCAGCCACTCAAGGTAAGTGCGGACCATCTGGTATTCAGGCGAGATCGTCGGGATCTGAGAAAGGCGGCCCATCTCCCGGTCCGCTTCCTTCCGTACCGCCTCAGGTAGCGCCGCGGCGTCCAGGCGGCTCTTCAGCTCCCCAAGCTCCGGTGTCGTCTCCTCACCCAGCTCCTTTTGGATCGCCCGCATCTGCTCCCGCAAAATGAACTCTCGCTGACGCTTGTCGAGTTCCCCCTTGACGTCCTGGTGGATCTTCGTCTGCACCTCCAGGACCTCTTGTTCGTGCCGGAGTAACGATCGGACCAGGCTCAAGCGCTTGCTGACGTCCAACTCTTTCAAAACCTCGTAGCGGTCGTTCGTACCGATGGCGATGTTGGCCGCGATGAAATCAGCCAGCCCGGAGGCGTCCGAGATACCAGAAACCGTTGTCGCCAACTCCGAAGGGAGTCCCTCGGAGAGGTTCACCACCGCAACGAAACTCTGCGCTGCTTCCCGCATCATCGCTTCGGTTTCCAGAGCATCCGACGTGACATCGCTCAGCAGTTTCACCTTCGCCTGCACCGGCGAGCCCTCGTCGCGTAGTTCCTGGAGACGAATCCTCCTGGTTCCCTGCAGAATCGCGTGAACTGATCCGTCAGGCGCTTTCGCCATCCGAACAATGGCGGCGGCGGTTCCAATTTCGTGGAACCGCTGATCGCCCTCCTCGCCCGCCGAGAAAATGCCCACGAACTTCGCCTCCGACGATGCCGCCGCATCGATAGCCGCGATGTCATCCGCCTCGGTGGCAAGGAGAGGCATTAACTGCTGGGGGTAAACGACCGTCGTTCCGCTGGAGATGATCGGCAGGATATTGGGGACGCGCGTGCTGCTGCGCGCCGAACCCTCCTG
>JBDSHD010000074.1:0-3014 GCA_039918655.1 Dehalococcoidia bacterium
GCTTACGGCTCGACGCGGTGGTTCACGTTCGCGGGCCAGCAGATACAGGCATCCGAGGTCGCGAAGGTCCTCGTGATCGTCTCATTGGCGCGCTACCTGGCAGACCGTCAGCGGAGTATGAACGACCCGCGGGTATTCGTTACGTCGCTGGTGATGGCAGCCGTGCCAGCAGGTCTTGTGCTCATCCAGCCGGATATGGGCACGGCGCTGGTGTTCGGCGCCGTGTGGCTGGGCATGGTGTCGATGGCAGGCGCTCCGGCCCGGTTTACCCTGATCCTGCTGGGTTTGACGATAGCGCTGTTGCCGTTCGCGGCGCTACTGGTGATAAACGACTACCAGATGGACCGGTTCCGGCTGTGGGTCGACCCTAACTCCGACCCCCTCGGCGGCGGCTTCAACATCCGGCAGGCCGAGATCGGCATTGGCTCCGGAGGCCTCTTCGGGCAGGGGCTGACGGACGGGAGCCAGACGCAATTGGACTTCCTGCAAACGTCGACGACCGACTATATCTTTAGCGTGCTGGGCGAGGAGCTGGGGCTCTTAGGCGCGGCGATTCTGCTGACACTGTTCACGCTGCTCTTGTTCCGGGGAATCCGGGCAGCGACGCTATCGCAGGACCAGTTCGGAAGGCTGATCGCCGTGGGGATCGTGATCATGATCCTGTTCCAAGTGTTCATTAACATCGCGGTGAACATCCGGCTCGTGCCGGTGACGGGCATCCCATTGCCGTTCATCAGCCGAGGGGGTAGTTCGCTGCTAATGATGTTCGTGGCGCTGGGGCTACTGGAGGGGATACTGATCCGCCACAAGCGGATCGATTTCTAGTCCGCGCTCGCGACGGCCGGGCCAGTGTAGCCCTTCAGGCGGTAGACGTCCGCGAAATAGACGTGGCCGGCATAGTCGTAATTCTCGTCGAGGAATTCGCGTAGTTCGGCCGGGTGCGCGGCGTCCCAATCGGGGAAGAGCGGCGCCTGTACGGAGTCTACGAAATAGACGGGCGGGTTCGCGCGCAGGCCAGTCATGACCTTGGCCATGCCTTCCTCCTCATACTGCATGAACCAGTCGTAGAAGTAGGGGATTGCAGGCTGGCGGTCGGCGTAGAAGTAGATCTGTGATTCACGGCCGTAGTTGAAGATCAGGTCATCTGGGGCGGTTCGAGCCTTCAGGTATGCGCCTAGGTCCCTACTGGACACTTCCCATTCTTTCTGGAAGTAGACTTGTTCCACGATCCGCTGTTCCGCCTGCCGAGGTGCGATGTAGACGACAGTGGTGGTGCCAACGGAGATGACGATGAGCAGCGTGGCGATGATCCAGGCGGGGCGGCTTAGCGTGTGGTGGCCGCCGTTGGCGAAGCGGTCGTAGATGACGACGCCGGTGAGGACAGCGAGCGAGGGCATGAGCTGGAGGAAGTAGTGGGGGAAGAAACGCCCGCCGGAGGCAACTCCGATAGCGGATGCGATGGCCCAGAGGATGAGGACGTAGTCCATGGCCTGAGCGCGCCGGCGCAACAGGACAACAGCTCCCGCGAGTGCGCCGACGACAAACGGCGCCGCCACCGCCAAGAAGTAGATAATCGCCCCCATGTACTGGGCACGCTCCGCCCAGGTGATCAGACGGGCGTAGACCCAGTTGTAGGAGAGGGTCGCGTACAGGAAGTCATCCAGGGAGCCAGTGAGAGCGAATGGCAAGGCGACAGCGGCCAAACTTATGAGTGTTCCAGTGAAGAGCCAGAAGACGGGCGCGACGGCCTTCCAGCTGAGGCCGTGGGCATTGTGTTGCCACACCAGGGCCACCATCGCGAGGGCGAGAAGGTTCCACATGGCCACCTGCTTGGTCATCATGGCGAGCCCGGCGAGAAGGCCGGCGGCAAAGAACCAGCCGAGCTTGCCGTCCTTCATGCCCCGTGTAAAGGCGAGCAACGAGCCGACGAGGGGGAGCAGCAGATAGGCCTCGGTGTTGGCGTGCAGGGCCACCCAGGGGAGGCCGGTGGAGATGGCGAAGAGGATCGCGGCGGTGTAGGCCGCGCCCTTCGGGAGGGCGAGACGGGCGTGCTGGTAGAGGAGGACGCCGGTGAGGGAGAGGGCCAGAGCGGCGAGGATGCGGGGGGCGAAGACGGTCTCACCGAAGAGGGTGAAGCTGACAGCGTACCAGCCGTAGACGAGCGGGGGTTTGTTGTCGAAGAGGTCCCGGTAGGGGATCTTTCCATCGAGGATGCCCTGGGCGACCGTGGCGTAGACGCCTTCGTCGCGCTCGAAGGGCAGACCGATGAATGGCAGGTAAAGGAGGATGGGGATGAGGGCGAGGGCGAGCAGGAACAGCGCCTCGAAGGAGGAGAGGCGACGCAAGCGGCCCGGCAGGCCGAATCGTATGGACAGTCCTTGAAGGGTATTCATATATGGGCGCTGTGGCTGTTTACTCCGTGGCTACCCTGACATTAACGCTGACTATCTTACCAAACGCGACGGAAACGCCAATAGTTTCAATCTGCGACAAGGGTAGAGTCCCCGGCCTGAGTTGTGAAGACGGCCTTAAGTGCCTCTTTCAGGGAGGCCGCTGGCAAGAGCTCCATGCCGATCCTGGGGCGCTGACGCTGGAGCGTGGTTTCCGGGAGGATGCAGCGCTTGAACCCCAACCGCTCTGCTTCCAGGAGGCGGCGCTCAAGGCGCGAAACGGAGCGGAGTTCGCCGGTGAGCCCGATTTCACCGAGGGCGACGATGTCGGGGGGGAGAGGTTGGTCGCGGTGCGAGGAGGCGATGGCGAGCGCGAGCGCGAGGTCGGCGGCGGGATCACTGATGCGGAGGCCGCCGACGATGCTGGCGATGATGTCCTGTCCCGCCAAGGGAATGCCGGCGCGGCGGCTGAGGACCGCTGAGACGAGCTGGAGGCGGCTGAAGTCGAGGCCGTTGGCGGTGCGGCGGGGCACCGGGGCGACCGTGGGGCTGGTGAGCGCCTGGACCTCGACGAGGACGGGGCGGCTGCCCTCCAGGGTGGGGACGATGCAGGAACCGACGGCG
>JBDSHD010000075.1:0-5723 GCA_039918655.1 Dehalococcoidia bacterium
TTTTCGGCGCCGGATGGCGTCCGTGTTCCAGGAGCCCCTATTGCTGGACACCAGTGTTCGCTCCAACGTCGAGTCAGGCCTGGCTCTCCGCGGAATGCCACGCGCCGTTCGCTGTGAGCGGGCCGAATTCTGGATGGAACGTTTCGGTGTCAGTCACCTTTCACGCCGGTCGTCACGGACGCTGTCCGGGGGAGAGGCGCAGCGAGTGAGCCTGGCGCGGGCGTTCGCAGTTGAACCAGAGGTACTGTTCCTGGATGAGCCGTTCGCGGCTCTTGATGCGCCGACGAGAGCGGCACTGACGGAAGAATTACAACCGTTGCTCACCGGTCAAGGCCGCGCGACTGTGTTTGTGACGCATGATCGCTCGGAGGCCCTGCGGCTGGGCGACCGCGTGGTGGTGATGATGGATGGGAGGGTCCGGCAGGTTGGTACCGCGGGTGATGTCTTTGGTGCGCCTGACGATGAGGAGGTCGCGCAATTCGTCGGTGTCGAGACGATCGCGAAGGGGCATGTCATCGGGCTGGAGATGGGGGTCGCGGTAGTCGAGGTGGGCGGGCGCACGATCGCCGGTGGTTCGGGAGTAGAGATTGGCGACGAGGTCTTGTTTTGCTTGCGGCCCGAGGACGTGGTCGTTGAACCGAGCGGAGTTGCAGCCGGTGAGACCAGCGCTCGGAACCACCTTCCGGCGCGCATCACGAGGGTAGTGCCATGGGGACCGTTTCTGAGACTGGAGCTGGATGCCGGGTTCAATTTGGTGGCATTGATCACCCGCCAGGCTCTCGAGGATCTTGGATTGTCGCCTGGCTCCGAAGTGACGGCCACGTTTAAGGCGGCGGCGGTGCACTTGATCAAGCGTCGCGCCCCGGGCGGTTAGGCGAGGGCCGCCAGTAAGGCGAGGTCGTTACTGATAATGCCGTGCACGCCGGAGTCGATCAGGCGTGTCGCGACTGCGGGGTCATCGACGGTCCAGCAGAAGAGATTGACCTCGGCGTCGCGGGCCGATCCGAGACGTTGCTCGCTAAGGAGTTTGTGTTGAATGCACACCGCCCTCACTGAGTCGTCCTCGCGCATTCGATCCACGAAACCGTCCCATTGATGAGGTCTTTCCATGGAGTAGCGGATCGGAAACGGAGCTGTCTGCTCACGCAGGGCGTCGAGAACCGAGTAGGTCTGACCGCAGACTGTCACCCAGGCGCTGGCGTTTCCTTCGTCGATGCAGCGGATGAGAACACTCGCGAAGTGTCGGGCATTTTGGAAATTGTGCTGCCCCTTTACGTCTAGGAGAAGGTGTTTTCGCCCGGCCACGATTCGAAGGAGATCGGTCAGCTGGAAGGGCCGGATATCCGGCCGCACGAAATGCCCGCCAAGGCGGATCGCGAACGGCCCGGGCGCGTGGCCAACGATCACGGAGTCATAGAGCAACGGCAGGCGGCCCACCCGGCGCTCGTGCCCGATGCGGAAATTTCGGCCTTCGAACCAGACGTCCACCTCGATCATGTCGATATCGGTGTTGAGCGCGCGAGCAAGGGATTGCCTTGAGTTGCCATAGGCGTGGGCGACCCGCGTGGCGCGCGGGCGAGCGCTCATCCGCTGGGTTGCCGGGCGTGAGCGGCGAGTTGCTGAACCTGCTGTGCCCGCATGGCGTATTGGGCCGCAGCCAGCTCCAGGATCTGGAGGAGAGAGTATGATCCGTGCTCCGGGTCTTCCGCCATCTTGCCCAGGTCATCCGGCACGAGGTCGTGCAGGAGATTTGTGAAGCGCCTGTGAGCTACCTGCAGAGCCATGACACCTTCTCGCAGTGAACCATAGTCTGCTCTCGTCAAGCCGGGCGGCTGTGGGAGGTTGAGGGCCCGGGCTACGAGGCGGCCGTAATAGAAGTTCATCTCATCGGCGGCGCGCTGGACGGCATGCCGGATCGATTCGCCCTCCGAGTTCTCTGTTTCGAATATGGACGGATCCGTTGATTCCAGCGCCTGCACTAGAGCCGCCTTGGATTCGTCGATGCGCCGGACAACATCCTCAAGGCCCTGCCGTCCGTCACCGTGAACTTTACTGGTCAAGGGGTTGCCTCCCCGCGAAACCGATATCGAGTTCGTGCCACCACCCGATGCTTTCCTCGCCGAGCTTCCAGCACAAGTAGACGACCCGCCCATTCATCTCGCTTCGGAAGTCTATGAGGCCCTGGTCCAGGTCCTTCACCTCAACCCCCATCGTGGTGATTTTCTCGATCATGCCGCTAATTTCCAGTGTTGCCTGAGCCTGCTCCTGCCGCGCGTGGGCCATCCCCACATCAAGCCCGTGCCCGTTGCCACTCATCTTTGCCTGAAGGCCGGCCAGTTGTCTCGAAGCGGCCATAAGCGTCTCGTTCAAGCGCCGTAGTTCCCAGAGAAGCGGGGCAACGTGAGGGAGGAAAGCGTCTGCTTCCTCGCGGGTGAATAAGCGCGACATGACGGCGCCAAGTATACGACGCGAAGGCGTCTCAGAGCTTTGCGGCGGGCATGTAGTGAGTGCGGTACTGGACAAGGAACTGGAGCACGGCCGAGTTGACCTCAGTGGAGCGCTCCATCAGCATGCCGTGGCCTATTCCTTCGTAGCTGATCATTTGGGCGCCCGAAATCCCCGCGGAGAGGATTGCGGAGTTGGCATAAGGAACGATCTTGTCGGCGTCACCGTGTAGAATCAACGTCGGCTGGCGAATTTCGTTGAGGCGCCTGCGCGCGTTGAAGCCCATCACTGCCATCACCTGCTTCTGGAGAGCGTGTGGCGGCGCCATGAGATGCATATGCTTCTTCGCCCGTTCTGTGAGACGTTTGTGGTTGGCGGCGATGAAGGCATCGCTGTAGAAGAAGGTCAGACCCTTCGCGATCGCCTGCTCAGGTGGAAGACTTGCCAGTCCTACGAACTGGGCAATGTGGCTGGTGTCAGGAAATACTGCGCCGGGCCCGCCTGCCATCGTCGATCCGAGGACGAGGGATTTCACGCGGTTTGGATGTTGTAGCGTCAGCTCCTGGGCGATCATGCCACCCATTGACATTCCAAAGACGTGAGCGGTGGGGATGCCTAGCTCGTCGAGCAGCAGGACGGCATCGTCTGCCATCTGGCGCACTGAGTACATTTCGGTGGGCTTATCGCTGCGTCCGGTGCCGCGATTGTCAAACGCAATCACCCGGTACTCACGGCTGAACGCCGGAATCTGTGCCTCCCACGCCGTGGCGTTCGCGCCGAGGCCCATGATCAGGAGCAACGGCTCGCCTGCTCCTTGCATTTCGTAGTAGATATTGATGCCGTTAATCTTGGCCGTTGGCATGTGTACTCCCGTATTGGGTCAAGTGATGACTGGACGTTGTAATATTGATGGTATCAGTTTTAGGGGCGTATCGACCGGAGCAGCGCCACGAGGAGAACGACATGACGACAGAAGCTAGACGGTCTACAACCAGCGCGAGTTATTCGCAGGAACGTGTCGATTCACTCCCCTTTAATACTGCAGAAAAGACGGATCGCTACCGAACGGAACGATTCCTGGGCGGCATCGGCCTGAACTGGTACGAATGCGATCCCACACTGCAGCGGGCGATGCGGTACTACCTGACACCTGACGAGTTCGGTTGGGCAGAACCCAGGCTTGTGCGCCTGGGAGCGCTGATGGGGGGCCCGGTCGCGGAGCGGGCGGAGGTCACGGATAAGAACCCGCCGCAATTGGTCAAGTATGACCGCTGGGGCCACGACATCAGCGAGGTCACTATTCCTGAATCTGCGAAGGCCACGAAGGTGGACCTGGTGCGGGATGGGTTCATGGGTCCCGACTTCCGGCGGGAGGCGGAAGCGGCGGGTGTGAACCAAGGACCATTGTCTATGGCTTCAAGCTACCTGCTCAACCAGGCGGAGATCGGCATGTCGTGCGCCATGGGCGCCGACGCCGGGATGGTGGAGGCGCAGGTCGCCAAGTACGCGCCGCCCGATGTGCAGGAGTATGTACTCTCGCGCATCGCCTCTGGCGAGTGGGTGGGCGCGACCGGGCAGTTCTTCACGGAAAGGACCGGTGGCTCGGATCTCGGGGGGCTGGAGACTACAGCCACGCCGAACGGCGACTCCTGGTTGCTTAACGGCTTCAAGTGGTTCGCGTCCAACCTTGACGGCGAGGCGTTTGTGGTCCTCGCGAAGCCGGAAGGCGCCACGGACGGTGTCCGAGGTATCACGCCGTTCCTGGTGCTCAAGTACCGGCGGGATGGCAGCCGAAACGGCATGAAGATCAGGCAACTGAAGGAAAAGCTCGGAACGAAGGCGGTGGCATCGGGCGAAGTTGAATTCGTCGACGCGGAGGCGTTCATGCTTTCGGGGCCGGCGCCGGAAGGTGAAGCTGGCGCGTCGAGCGATGGCAAGGGGATGGCGCGGTTGATGGCCATGACGAACGTGGCGCGTCTCGGCGTCGGGATGATGGGCCTTGGTTGTGCGCGCCGGGCGCTCGTTGAATCCCTCTGTTACACGCGCACCCGTGCTTCATGGAAGACGCTGCTCGTGAAGCAGCCCCTGATGAAGCGGAAGCTGGTGGACATGATTGTGGACGTGGAGGCGGTTCAAGCGCTCCTGTTCGAGGGCTATGGTTACCCGAACCACCAACGGCCTGAACGCGCGTTGGAGCGATCAAGGCTTGTCCCGCCGCTGGCGAAACTAAAGGCGGCCAGGCTGGGCATTACGGCCGCCAGTGACGCGATCGAGATACACGGGGGCAACGGGTACATCGAGACCTGGCCAGTGGCCCGGATCCTCCGGGACGCGCAGATCAACACGCTCTGGGAAGGCCCGGACAATATCCTGTGCCTGGACGTGCGCCGGGCCATGCGCCGCGAGAACGCGGATAAGCCGTTCATGGCGCGGATTCAGGAAGCCATCGCCAATGCTGGAGAAGCGATTCCATCAGCGCGAGTGGTAGCCGAAAGAGCGAAGGACCTTCAATCTGCCATCGTGGCCTGGGGCGAACTGGAGGGCGAGATTCAGGAGGCGCGGCTGTTCCCGCTGGCGCAGTTCATGGCGGAGGTTTTCGCTGCCGCCGTTCTGACCGAACGAGCGGAGTGGGAGCTTCGTGAGTTTGGCGACGACAGAAAGAGCCTTGTTGCCTCGCTCTACGTCGAGAAGTACCTGATGGACGCCGGTCCAATGCGTGGTATCGGCGCGCCGACGAACCAGGCCCTCGACCGCTTTGACGAACTGTTGGCCGGGGCCCTTGTGGACGGCCGGGAGCGCTAGCCTAGGGCGCGATCACGGTCAAGAGTTCGATGTCGAAAATAAGGGTCGCGTTCGGGGGCACTGAAGTACCGCTACCACTCTCCCCGTAGCCGAGCTCAGGAGGAATAATTAGGCGGCGCTGGCCCCCCACTTTCATTCCCTTGATTCCCTCTGAAAAGCCAGGAACAACCCCGCTGACAGCAAAGGTCGACGGCGTTCCCCTGTCCACGGCACTGTCGAATTTAGTCCCGCCGTCCTGCAGCCAGCCGGTGTACCAAACCTCGACGGAGTCCGTGTCGGTTGGTTGCGCGCCCGTGCCGACCACAATGTCGATGTACTGGAGGCCACTATCCAAAGTTATCGTCTCACCTTCGATTTCAGGTGGACTGTCCGGGGCGGGTGACGGCGACACGCTGGGAGAACCGGTCGGCACCGGCGTCGCGGGCGGGATCACCTTCAAGAGTTCCACGTCGAAAATAAGGGTGGCGTTCGGAGGT
>JBDSHD010000076.1:0-3666 GCA_039918655.1 Dehalococcoidia bacterium
CCTGAAGAAGGACGGCCGCCGCGAGGAGTTCGACCGGAGCAAGATCATCTCCGGCGTCCGCAAAGCCTGCGAGAAGCGGCCCATTCCATCCGGCGCCATCGAGGCGCTGGCCGACGACATCGAGAAGGAAGTCCTCGCCCTCAACAAGGCCGAAGTACCATCAGCGATCGTCGGCGAGATGGTAATGGAGCGCCTCCGCGCGCTCGACCACATCGCCTACATCCGCTTCGCCTCCGTCTACCGCGCCTTCGCCGACGTCGACGAACTCGAGCGCGAACTCGACGCCCTCAAAGCCGGCTGGACCCGCAGCGACGTCCCACCCGACCAGCTCGCCCTACTGCCGGAAGTCTCGGCGCCCGAGCCAAAACGCAGACGCGTCCGGAAGACACGGCAAAGCGGAACCGGGTCGGTGGTGGAGTTTCCTGCCGGGGCCGCCGAGCGACAGGAAAGGACGGCCAACTGATGGAAGGCCTCGTTGCAATCTATCTCATCGTCGTGTTCTCGGTTTGGGTAGGCATCATCTGGGGCTCTGTGATGATCGCGAACTCCAAGGGCCGCAGTGCCGCTCTTTGGGGCATCCTGGCTGCAGTCTTCGGCATCATCCCATTGATCATCGTCGCCCTTCTGCCGCAATCCGAAGATTCGACGAGCGGGTCTTAGCAGGCATTCCCACAAACCATGGAGGCACACAGATGAAGAAATACCGCGTCATGTACCGGCCGTCTGAGCAAGGCGGCCTGGCCGCGCGCACCGAGGAGGTGTACGCCGACGGTTGGCGGGTGGAAACGGACAAGGTCGTTCTCTACACCCACGAGCAGGACGCCGACATCCTCGTCCTGGACATACCCAAGACCCGCGTCATGCGCATCCAGGAAATCGGCGCCCAGTAGACAAACCCAGACCAGTCCAAAGGGAGATCAGCTATGACACTCGCACCAGAGCGGCCTACCACCGCAACTCAGGCACCAGCGACCACCGTCCAAAACGGCGAAGCGCGCCTGCCCATCACCCGCTTCTTTACAACACCTGAAGCCGACCCCTACGACCAACTAGCGTGGGAGATCCGCTCCGCCGTCATCAATGGCGGCGACGGCAAGGCCGTGTTCGAACAGCACGAGTGCGAGTTCCCGGCTGGCTGGTCCCAGAACGCCACGAACGTCGTCGCCTCCAAGTACTTCCGCGGCCCCCTCAAGCCCGCGGACGGCATGGTGCGTGAGTACTCAGTCCGCCAGCTCATCGACCGCATCGTCAACAGCATCACCGCCTGGGGCTGGAAGGACGCCTACTTCGCCGATGAGGAAGAGCGAGACACGTTCAGCCAGGAGCTGAAGCACGCCCTCGTCAACCAGCTCCTCTGCTTCAACTCCCCGGTCTGGTTCAACGTCGGGCTGGACGAGGTCCCCCAGTGCAGCGCCTGCTTCATCCTCAGTATCGACGACAGCATCGACTCGATCCTCGACTGGTACCGGACCGAAGGCAAGATCTTCAAGGGAGGCTCCGGCTCCGGCATCAACCTCTCGTCCCTGCGCAGCAGCAGAGAGCACGTCACCGCTGGCGGCCTCGCCTCCGGCCCCGTCTCCTTCATGCGCGGCGCCGACTCCGTCGCCGGCACCATCAAATCCGGCGGCAAGACCCGCCGCGCCGCCAAGATGGTCGTCCTCAACGTTGATCACCCGGACATCGAGGAGTTCGTCTGGTCCAAGGCCAGGGAAGAGAAGAAAGCCTACGCGTTGGGGGAGGCCGGGTACGACATGTCCCTCGACGGCGACGCCTGGATCAGCATCCAGTACCAGAACGCCAATAACTCGGTCCGCGTGACCGAGGACTTCATGCGGGCCGTCGAGGACGGCGGGAAGTGGCAAACGCGCTACGTTAAATCCGGCCAGGTCGCCGGCGAGCACGACGCGCGGGACCTGATGGGCCAGATCGCCCAGGCCGCATGGGAGTGCGCCGACCCGGGCATCCAGTACCACACGACGATCAACGACTGGCATACCTGCCCCAACACCGGCCCCATCAACGCCAGCAACCCCTGCTCCGAGTACATGCACATCGACGACAGCGCCTGCAATCTGGCGTCGATCAACCTCCTGAAGTTCCTCGGCGAAGACGGCGCCTTCGACGTCGCCGCTTACCGGCACGTCATCGCCCTCAGCATCATGGCCCAGGAGATCATCGTCGGTAACTCCAGCTATCCCACCCCGAAGATTTGGCAGAACGCCATCGACTACCGGCAGCTTGGCCTCGGTTTCTCCAACCTCGGCGCTCTCCTGATGTCCCTCGGTGTTCCCTACGACTCCGGCGAAGGCCGCGCCTGGGCCGGAGCCCTCACGGCGATCATGACCGGCCGCGCCTACGCCACCTCCGCTCGCGTCGCCTCCCGCGTCGGCGCCTTCAACGGCCACGAGATCAACGCTGCCGCGATGCTCGCCGTCATGGAGAAGCACCGCGCCGCTGCCGATGACATCGACTCCACACGCGCCCCCGGCTACCTGGTCAGCGCCGCGAAGGAAGACTGGGACGAGGCCGTCGAACTCGGCCGCACACACGGGTTCCGCAACTCCCAAGCGACAGTCATCGCGCCCACCGGCACGATCAGCTTCATGATGGACTGCGACACCACCGGCATCGAGCCGGATATCGCGCTCGTGAAGTACAAGACACTCGTCGGCGGTGGGTTGATGAAGATCGTCAACAACACCGTGCCGCGCGCCTTGCGCACCCTCGGCTACACCGGCGCTCAGGTCGAGGACATCATTATTTACATCGACGACCGCGGCACCATCGAGGGCGCCCCTCACGTCGGCGAGGACCACCTGCCGGTCTTCGACTGCGCCTTCAAGGCCCAGAACGGCGAGCGCACGATCCACTGGATGGGGCACGTCAAGATGATGGGCGCAGTCCAGCCCTTCGTCTCCGGAGCCATCTCCAAGACGGTCAACCTCCCGGAGGATGCCACCGTCAAGGACATCGAGCAGGTCTACATCGAAGGCTGGAAGCAGGGCATCAAGGCCCTCGCCATCTACCGGGACGGTTCCAAGCGCGCCCAGGTCCTGAGCACGAAGAAGGACGATAACGGACGGGCGAACGGCGTTCGCCCGTCCGGGGACGGCCACCCCGTCCGCCGCCGCCTGCCCTCGACCCGCGCCTCCGTCACTCACAAGTTCGCGATTGAGGGACACGAGGGCTACATCACCGCCGGCCTCTACGAGGATGGCTCCCCCGGCGAGATCTGGCTCACGATGGCCAAAGAGGGCTCAACCCTCTCCGGCATGATGGACGCCTTCGCCACCTCCATCTCCCTCGCCCTCCAGTACGGCGTCCCCCTGCGCGACCTCGTCAACAAGTTCGGTCATATGCGCTTCGAGCCCTCCGGCCGCACCGAGAACGCCGAGATACCAGTGGCGCAATCGATCGTCGATTACATCTTCCGCTGGCTCGCCTCTCAGTTCCTCACCGAGGACGAGAAGGAAGAGTTCGGCGTCCTCTCACCGGCCGTCAAAGCCAAAATGATGGCCCAGGAATACACGGCCAGCGGTAAGCCCGTCATCTCCCTGACACCAACAAGCGGCCCAAGCAACACGACGCAGACAGACGCGCCACCGTGCGCCAACTGCGGCTGGATCATGACCCGGGCCGGCACCTGCTACAAGTGCGACAACTGCG
>JBDSHD010000077.1:0-6048 GCA_039918655.1 Dehalococcoidia bacterium
AAGACGCGCCTAACTCGCCATTCCGGTAAGATCGACTCAACCTTGGCACCTGAAGAACTCGCAACTCAGCCTCCGCCCGACGTCCCGGAAAACCTGCCTCCCGTCGACCCCGGCGCGGAACTGCAGAAGACCCAGCAATACGTCCAGTTTTGGCACCTGCGTGCACGGCTGGAGTTCGTCATGCTGGCGGTCATCGGTCTCTTCGCCGGCTCCGTTGCCACCGCCTTCATCCTCCTCGATCTTGGTGAGGATGATCTCCGTTCCGGCACCCTGGGTTACGCCATTCTTTGGATCATCTCGCTATTACGGGCGTCGTCGGTGCTTCTGCCGATCCCTGGCAGCGGCCTCACCGTCGCCGCCGGCGCCATCATGGACCCTCTCTGGGGCATCCCTGTGCCGATTGCCGTCGGAGTAACCGCCGGCACCGCAGAATCGATCGGCGAGTTCACCGGCTACTACGCAGGCATCAACGGAGGAAAGCTAATGGAGGGCCGGCCCCTCTATGAGAAGGTAAGCGCCTGGATCAAGAAGGCGCCGTTCCCGACCATGTTCGTGATGGCCTTCATGCCTTCCCCTGTCTTCGACGTGGCCGGCCTCGCCGCCGGCGCCGCCCGAGTGCCAATCCGCATCTTCTATCCCGCTATACTCCTGGGGAAAATCGGCCGGGGAATCATCATGGCCGCCGCCGGCTACTACGCCAGCGCCTTCCTGATAGACCTCATAGACGTACTCCAGGGCGAGGCCGCTGGTTCGATACTCGATTCAACCGAGGGCAAGATCGCGGCGGCTCTGGTTGTCGTGATCGCCCTTGCCGGCGGAGCGTTCATCATCGGTAAGTACCGCGACCGCATCTCCAAGCTGATCTAACTTGACCGATACACCCAGCACGAAGCCCCTCATCGACAAACTCGGCGTCAAGCCGGGCATGTCCGTGACCGTCATCAACGTTGACGACGCGAGCTTCCTCACTGAACTCGAAGCCCTTGCGAACGTCGGGACTGGGACACCACCTCCCGATCAAGACCTGGTCTTCTACGGCGTCGAAACCGCAGATGACATGCCCCGCCTCGCAGCTCTCCGCGCCTCCATCAAGCCAAACGGCGCAGTCTGGGTCGTTTTCCGAAAGGGCCGGAGGGACTTCAACGAAAACGACGTACTACGATTGGGCCTCGAATCCGGCCTCGTCGATGTCAAGATTGTCCGCTTCTCAGACACGCACTCCGCACTAAAGTTCGTGATCCGCAAGAAGGACCGCTAATGCAGATCGACCACGTCATCATCGCCGTCAACGATCTCGACGACGCCGCCCACCACTTCCGCGACCGCTTCGGCCTCATCGCCCTACCCGGTGGCACCCACCCCATGGGCACCGCGAACCGCGCCATCCCCCTGAAGGCCCCTCAGTACATAGAGCTCCTCGGCGTCAACCAGCAAGAACTCCTCCGCTCCCACCAGTTCGGGGATCTCCTCCTCCACCGCCTCTCTCAAGGCGACGGGTTGCTTACCTGGGCCGTCCGCGTCGATGACATTGATGCCGAGGCGGCTCGCCTCCAGCGCCCAGCAATCCCGGGTAAGTGGGAAGGACCCGATGGCCAGGTCAGTCGCTGGCACAACGTATTCCCTGACTTCGACGACTTCGATAGCCTCCCCTTCTTTATTCGTTACGCCCACGAAGACCCGGACCATCGCCAGGCCGACTACGATACCGCCGGCAGCCCCGCGATGCCCGGCGCAATCTCACGCCTCGTAATGGGTGGCGATCCAAAGCGCATGACGGCCTGGCTCGGCTCCGATTCCCTCCCCCTCCACTTCATCGACGCCCTTGCTGGCCTACATGCAGTCGTCATCGAATCCCCCTCCGGCGAAATCGTCATCCGCAACGAAGACCTCTTGTCGTCATCCTGAGCGCCTAGCCTCCGTTCAACAGCTCCTGTTCTCGTCGCTCAGGATCTGGGGCGGGGCAAAGGCCCCGAACGAGCATCCAGCTCCTTCCCGCTCATCCTGTCTGTCCGCCTTGGAGGAAGGCTCACGCCAAGACGACCGCTACGTCTGGGCGAAGGACGAGCGGAGCACGAACGCGCGGCATCACTCCCGCCACCTCACCTCACACCCCCGCACTGGCTCAGCGAGCCTCTTCACCGCGGATTTCCGATTCATCGACTCCAGGCGCGGCGACGTCTTCCTGCATGACTCTCCTCAGCACCTCTCCTGACCGCAGAAACAGCCTCCGGATGACGGGCCTCATGATCCCAAAGCGGAGTCTCACAAGTCGCCCACGATCTTGAAGTCGATAACGGTAGTGGATCATCGTCGCGCCGCCCTCCAGCGGGATGAACTCGGTGGTTTCGGTCCCGCGAGGATATAGGAAGCCACTGCCGAGCGGCGTGAAGCGGTTGGTGTAATACCTGAACGGCCGCCAATCGAGGTACTCTCGCAACGCATCGCCGCCGCGTGCATGCGCACAATGGCTGGACGCCCCGGCCCCAAGCCGCCCGTCCGCGTTCGGCTGGTTCTTTATCCCATCGGCGACCTGGTTTGGCTGCCAGCGCAGGCGTTTCGCGGGTTCGACATAGTACGGCCAGAGAGTGGACGCCGCCCATGGCGACTCACCGCTTACCTCAAGATCAGCCTCCGCGGAAGAGACATACTCGCGGCGTTCTTCCCGCATCGCGCTCAGCACTGGCGCGAGGTCGTGGACACCACCACTTGTTTCGCCGAACGACTCGTATACCTCATCTGTTATCACCTCCTTGTTCTAGTTTCTTTTGGGCAATGGGCCTCCATCAAAGTTCATCCAGCAATTTGCTCTTCTTCGAATCGAAGTCCTCTTGCGTAATTAGGTCTTCGGCCAACAGCCGCTGCAGCTCCGCGAGCCGCTCCCTGACTGCCGGAATTTGCTGGGTAACCACCAGCGGTGGTGGGGCACCTGTGACAGGTAGGTATGGCGCAAGCTCGGGCGAGTCTTGGTGGCGAGAATAAACGTATTCATCGATTGATGCTTTCCAGACGGAGGCTCCGAAGGGGAGGAACAAATATGTTTGACCTTTTGCATCGACCGCCAACCACTTGGATGCCATGCTCCGAGCAATCCAGATCACTGGCGCCACCAGCAGAATCGAGAAGGGGAACAACAAGACGTATATGACTACCCACACTGGCCACGGCAACTTGAATCCATGGAAGGGAGTGGGAGAACGAACCAAGTAGGTTTGCGTTATCTCACCAATTGGCACTTCGAGTGGCTTTCCCCCAAACGTGCGCTCGACTGAGTGGGGCACAAACGCAAGAGCGTCTGCCCTCAGAAAGAGGCGCCCACCTCGGACCACTTTCCCGGCCCAGTAATTACTCGACCCCTCCTTCACTACTTCCTTGTTAACCTTTACTGTTCTCATCTGTTATCACCTCCTCGCTGTGCTGCGGCAGTTTGATGGACGGAGGCAGACGCTGCATGCACGCCTCCGTGAAGAAGGCATATGCCTGCGGCCCGCCGCCCTCGCTGATCGTGTTCTTCAGCAGGCGATGGACCAGAATGACGTCCGGTCCGGCGAGATCCTCCCGGCCGTCGTCGCGCTCGACCATGAACGTCCCGAAGTGCGTGACGAACTTGAGGCCGAGCGTAGGGATGGCCTTGCAGGCGTCGCAGCGGCAGGTCGTCGCACGCGTCATGTCCAGCAGGCGGTTGGCAAAGTCGAAGTAGCAGACCTCGATCAACTCGACGAGCCGCTCCCCGTCCTGGAACGCCGCAGCCTCCGCATAGCAGAACACGGCATCGCCTTCCAGCTTCACGAATCGCATCGGGGGCGCCAACCGCTCGCGGATGAGTTTGGTCAGTTCACGGATGATGGCGTGCGAGTGCTCGAGTTCAGTGCCAGTAAGAAACGCCGTGTAGCCCGAAATGTCGGCCAGAAGCAGATATCCCTGGTGGGCCTGGTGATTGTCCTGATCTGTCATGTGTCGTTCCGCCCGCTCACCTCGTACACCCGCACCGATGCCTCGACCCACATCCCCTACCGGCCCGTGTTCGTCTTGATGTCGTCCAGCACCAGCAGCATGAACCGCAGCGCCAGCAGGAACATCGACCCCACCGTCGCCGCGAACCCGATCACCGTCAACAGGATAACCGCCCCCGCCGTCGTGTCCTGGCACACCTCCGCCCGCCCGGCGATCCCCAGGTTCAGCGCGGTGCACGTCTCCGTCCCAATCACGAAGAACGCCACGACCGCCAACGCCCAACCGCCGATCAATACCGCCAGGGCAATCGGCCCCAGTACACCAGCGAATCTTCTAGCATCCATATGGCCGAAGTTTAGCACCGCAACGGCGTTGAACCCCACCCGTTTCTGTGTGATAGTGCCTGCTGTGACACGAATGCCCGTGGAGAAAGCGCCTTGACCAGACCCGGCCGCTTCTTCCTCGGCGCCGTCATCGGCGTAGCACTCGGCTACGCCCTGGTCCTCCTCCTCGCTCCCAACCTCCGCCCCAGCCGCCCCAGCGAGCGCTTCCGCACCATCTACCAGGCCCCAGCCGAAAACAGCGACCAGCGCACCGCGGCCTGACACCCACCCCATGCCCGAGAGCCTTCACGGCCTCTACGTCATCATCGATCCCGCACTGACCCGCGGCCGTGACCCCGCCTGGATCGCGAGCGAGGCCATCGCCGGCGGCGCCCGCCTCATCCAGTGGCGCGATAAGACCCGCGAAAAAGGCCTGCAGCTACCCGACCTGCAATCCGTCCTCACCGCCTGCCAAGAAACCAACATCCCTCTGATCGTGAACGACCACGTTGACCTCGCGCTCACCGTCGGCGCCGACGGCATACACGTCGGCCAGAAAGACCTGCCCATCGCCGCCGTCCGCCGCCTCGTGCCCGCGGACTGGATAGTCGGGGTCTCCACCAACGACGTCGCCGAAGCCGTCCATGCAGAGCGCGATGGCGCGTCGTATATCGCCGTGGGCAACCTCTTCGGCTCGCAGTCCAAGGCCGACACCCGCCCCGCAACCCTCGAAACCGTGCGCGAAGTGAAGGCGGCAGTCTCCGTGCCGGTATGCGCCATCGGCGGCATCAACGCGTCGAACATAGAGGGCGTGATTGCAGTAGGCGCAGACATGGCTGCTGTCATCTCAGCGGTGTGTGGTGCGGAGGAGCCGCGGCAGGCGGCACGGGCGATGGCGAAGTGGTCGCGCTAGGGGAACTTTTGCCGGCTCGGATTCGTCACTCCACTGACGACTTACTCTGGAGTAGGACATGAATATCGCGTATTTTGCTCAACCGCTGTGTGCCGCGTTTCTAACGGCGCTCTTGATTGGATGCAGCGACGACGTCAACGAAGCGCCCGAGGTTCCAGATAGCAACGATGTTGGTCATTCGGACAAACGTGGCGAATGGCGACTCGTAATTACCCGGGTTGACGGGAGAATAGAAGTGGTAGATTCGCTGGATCAGCCGATCGTCTGCGGCTCCCAGGAGGATCCGAAGATCGTCTTCTTCTGTGGGACAGGATTCGTCGAAGGACAATCCATGCCGGTGGCCTGGGACTTCCTGCCAGTCAATCTGGATGCGGGCGAGACATACACGATCGAGGGCCCCGCGACTCCGCGAAGAGCCGAAGACTCAGTAACCCCTACGGTTATCCCGCGCTAGCCGAAGCGCTCGGTGCCAAACGGCACGAGCCGCCCGTCCAACCGTCCCTCCAGCACCAGGTCCGCCACCAGCGCGCCCGTCACTGGCGCCAGCAGTATCCCGTTCCGGAAGTGCCCCGTCGCCACGTACACGTTCTCCTGCCCCGTCACCCGACCGATCACCGGCAATCCGTCCGGCGACCCCGGCCGCAGCCCCGCCCACGCGCTCGACACCTCCGCCTGGCGCAACCCCGGCACGTAACCCGAAGCCATAGTCCTTAGACCCGCGAGACCGCGTTGCGTCGTCCGTTTCCTGAAGCCCGCGTCCTCCACCGTCGCGCCCGCCCACAAGAACCCGTGCCGCTTCGGCACCAGGTAACCGTGCTCGCCCCAGACAGCGTGCCTCAACAGGTTCGACCGGTAAGCAAT
>JBDSHD010000078.1:0-5414 GCA_039918655.1 Dehalococcoidia bacterium
GTCCCAGGCGTGTGCGACCAGTGGTGCATGAAGGAACTGCTCGGCCATGTGAACTTCTGGGCACAGAAGGCGGCATCCGACGTGCTAGCAGCGTCCACGGGGCGGATCGATCAGATAGAGGCGCCAAAGGGGCAGCCGATGGTAGACGAATGGAACGCGAAGGCAGCGGCGGGCGGTATGGCGATGAGCCCGGAGGCCGTTGTCCTTGGCCTGGAAGCGAGCCACGAGGGCGCCCGGCGGGCGCTCGATAACGCCACCGATGAGGCGGTTTCGATAGAGGTAGAGGGCTGGACAGTGGGAGTGAGGTTCGCCGAGGACACATACAGGCACTACCGCGAACATGGAGAGCAAATTCGGTCCTGGAAGCAGGGCCTTGAGACAACCGAGGCATAGAACCGCGCGAGCGGGAGGATAGCGATGGCAGTTAAATCACAAGAGATCGCATCGATCATCAAGCAGCAGATCGAGCAGTTCGGAAGCACCGTGACGGCGGTGGACGTGGGCACGGTGGTCGAGGCCGGTGACGGAATCGCCCGGATCTACGGTCTGAGCAACGCCCAGTGCAGTGAGCTGGTGGAGTTTCGCACCAAGGATGACTCCGGAAACGTCAAGACGATCATGGGTCTGGCGCTGAACCTGGAAGAAGACACCGTGGGCGCGATCGTGCTGGGTGACCACACGAAGATCGCCGAGGGCGACGAAGTGCGGTCCACCGGTCGCATTATCGAGGTGCCGGTTGGCGAGGGTTTGATCGGACGCGTTGTTGACCCGCTAGGGCAGCCCCTGGACGGGAAGGGCCCGATTCAGTCGACATCCTCGCGACCGGTCGAGAAGATCGCGCCTGGCGTCGTGGCGCGGCAGAGCGTTTCGCAGTCCCTCCACACTGGAGTGAAGGCGATCGACGCGATGGTGCCGATCGGCCGGGGCCAGCGCGAGTTGGTCATCGGCGACCGCTTCACAGGGAAAACGGCAATTTGCCTGGACGCGATCATCGCCCAGAAGGGCGGCGACGTGATCTGTATCTACGTTGGGATCGGCCAGCAGGCATCGAAGGTTGCGCAGGTCGTGGGCATCCTGGAAGAGAACGGGGCGATGGACCACACGATCGTGGTCGCCGCCAACGCAGCCGACCCGGCAGCGCTGCAATACATCGCGCCCTACTCAGGTTGCGCGATGGGCGAAGAGTTCATGGACAAAGGTAAGGATTGCCTCATCGTCTACGACGACCTTTCCAAGCACGCGTGGGCATACCGCCAGATGTCACTGTTGCTGCGGCGCCCACCGGGGCGCGAGGCGTACCCGGGTGATGTCTTCTACTTGCACAGCCGATTGCTTGAGCGCGCGGCAAAGTTGAACCCGGAATACGGCGGTGGCTCGCTTACGGCGCTGCCGATCATCGAGACGCAGGCAGGCGACGTCTCGGCTTATGTGCCGACCAACGTCATTTCGATTACGGACGGACAAATTTACCTTGAGACCGACCTGTTCGCATCTGGTATCCGCCCGGCGATCAACGCGGGTCTTTCGGTCTCCCGTGTGGGAGGCGCGGCCCAGACAAAGGCGATGAGGAAGGTGGCCGGAGGCATGCGGATCGGCCTGGCGCAGTACCGGGAGTTGCAGGCGTTCGCACAGTTCGGAACGTCGGAATTGGACGCCGCGACGAGGCGCCAGCTGGAGCTGGGGCAGCGGCTGACGGAGATCCTAAAGCAGCCACAGTATCAGCCGCTCACCCCAGGCCGCGAGGTGACGATCATCTACGCGGTCGTCAATGGGCACACCAACGATGTTGAGCCGGGCAAGATGCGAGACTTCGAGGAGGCGTTCCACCGCTTCATCGAGTCGAACAACCCGAAGATACTGCAGTCGATTCATGACAACGGAACGATTGACGATGCGACGGAAGAGGAATTGAAGAAGGCGATCGAGGCCTTCAAGGCGACGGGGGCTTACTAGGAAATAGCATGGCAGCGGGACAGTTAAGGCTGATCAGGCGGCGCATCCGCTCGATCCAGAACACGGCCAAGATCACGCGAGCGATGGAGCTTGTCGCTGCCTCCAAAATGAGACGCGCGCAGCTCAACGCCCTGGCGGCGCGCCCGTATGCCGAGCGCATGCAATGGGTGCTGGCGGACCTGGCAGAGACGCTACACCAGTACGAGCCGCAGGACATGCATCCACTTCTGCGCGAGCGGGCCGAGGTACGCAACGTCGAGGTGATCTTCGTAACACCGACACGGGGCCTGTGCGGTGGCCTACCCGGTAACCTGAACCGCCGGGCGGCTCAGTTCGCCGCGGACACGGGCAAGACCCAGCGCGTGATCGCCGTGGGACGTAAGGGACGCGACTTCATGCGCCGGAGCGGTCAGAATGTGGTTGCCGAGTTCCTGGACCTCGGTGACTATCCGACGTACGAACGGGTGCAACCCATCGCGCGGATCGCAATTGACGACTTTCTTAACGGCGACGCGGACGAGGTGTACATCGTGTTTGCGAGGTTCGTGAACATTGTGTCTCAGACACCCATCGTGCAGAGAATACTGCCGATCGTGCCGGAGACAGAGGCGGAGACAGAGGGTATCGACTACATTTACGAGCCCGGACGCGAGGCGGTGCTGGCAGAATTACTACCGCGAGTTGTGGGGCGGGAGATATACGCAGCGATCCTGGAGGCGACGGCAAGTGAACAGTCGGCGCGGATGGTCGCAATGAGGAGCGCCACAGATAACGCGAACGAACTGATGCGGGACCTGACGTTGGTGTACAACAAGGCCCGTCAAGAGAGCATTACGAGCGAACTACTGGACATCGTCGGAGGAGTCGAGGCACTCGCCGGCTAGAGGAGAACACCATGGCAAAGGGAGCAATTGGAAAAGTCACACAGGTCATCGGGACCGTCGTTGACGTGGAGTTCCCGGCTGAGCAGCTGCCGGGCATCTACGAAGCGATCACGATCGAGATGAGCAAGAACAGTCTCATCGCCGAGGTGCAGCAGCACCTGGGCAATAACTGGGTACGCTGCCTGGCTATGGATTCGACGGATGGACTGGCGCGCGGGGCCAAGGCCGTGAGCACGGGGTCGCCGATTACGATACCGGTGGGCGAGGCGACGCTGGGCCGCCTGTTCAATGTGCTGGGTGAAGGCATCGACAATCTGGGCGAGGTGAAGACGGATGAGCGATGGCCGATCCACCGCCCGGCGCCGACGCTGGAGGAGCGCGAGACGTCTCCGCAGGTACTGGAGACCGGCATCAAGGTGCTGGACCTGGTGTCACCGTTCACCAAGGGCGGCAAGGTTGGGGCCTATGGCGGGGCCGGCACGGGCAAGACGGTCATTATCCAGGAGTTGATCCGGAACATCGCCACAGAGCATGGCGGTTACTCGATCTTTGCCGGTGTAGGCGAGCGATCCCGTGAAGGCAACGACATGTGGAACGAGATGAAGGAGTCGGGCGTCATCGACAAGACAGCGCTGGTCTTCGGGCAGATGAACGAGCCGCCGGGAGTGCGCGCGCGAATCGCGCTCACAGGCATCACGATGGCGGAGTACTTCCGCGACACGATGGGGCAGGATGTCCTGATCTTCATTGACAACATCTACCGGTACATTCTCGCGAACATGGAGGTGTCGGCGCTGTTGGGCCGCATGCCCTCGGCGGTGGGCTACCAGCCCACACTGGCGACGGACATGGGTGTGCTCGAGGAGCGGATTACTTCCACGAAGCGCGGTTCGATCACGTCGTTCCAGGCGATTTATGTACCCGCTGACGACTACACCGACCCCGGCATCGTGACCACGTTCGGTCACCTGGATGCCGTTATTTCGCTGGACAGGGCACTGGTTGAGCAGGGACTGTACCCGGCAGTCGACCCGTTGTCTTCGTTCTCTCGGATCCTGGACCCGCGACTGGTTGGTGACGAGCATTACCGCGCGGCACGTGGCGTACAGGAGGTGCTCCAACGCTATAAGGACCTGCAAGACATCATTGCGATTCTCGGTGTGGAAGAGCTTTCGGACGAGGACAAGCTGGCGGTGACGCGCGCCCGCAAGGTGCAGCGCTTCCTGACGCAGCCGATGTTCGTGGCCGAGGTGTTCACCGGCAAGCCAGGGCGCTACGTCCCGGTGAAGGAGACCGTACGCGGGTTCTTGGAGATCCTGGACGGCAAGTGGGACCACCTGCCAGAGCAGGCGTTCTACATGGTGGGAACGATCGAAGAAGCGGCAGAAGAGGCGGAGAAGATGGCCGCGCAGGAGAAGGCGGCTTAGCGATGCCACTCAGCGTGCACATCGTCACGGCAGAGCGAGAAGTCTTCGCAGAAGAGGGTGTCGATGAGGTCGTCGCGCCCGGGTCCGAGGGCGAACTGACGGTGCTCCCGAGCCACGCGCCCTTGCTGACGATGATCAAGCCGGGAATCATGCGCCTGGTCAAGGGTGGCCAAGACATCGATGTCGCGATCACGGGAGGCTTCCTTGAGGTGCGCGGCGACCGGGTGACGATCCTGGCCGATGCGGCCGAGAAGGCGGACGAGATCGACGCCGTGAGAGCCGAGGAGGCTCGCCGGCGCGCCGAGCGGGCGATGCAGGAACGGGCGAGCACCGAGCAGTTCATCGAGGCGGCGGCGGAGATGCAGCGCGCGCTTCTGCGACTGAAGGTCGTTGAGCGGGTGCGCCGGCGGTCCGGCACGCGCCCTCCGGGATCGCCACCGGCCTAGCGCGGGTAGCGTTCGCTTTTCATTCGCCGGGCCAGGCGTTAGCCTGAAATCAACTACACCCTTCCTATGATCACGCAAACGAAAGAGCAGACCTTCCTCCTGCGCGGCGGAAAGCCGCTGAATGGCTCTGTTCACGTCAGTGGCTCAAAGAACGCCGCACTGGGAGCGATCGCCGCCTGCCTGTTGACAAAGGGCGAGTCTACGCTCGATAACGTGCCGCGGATCGGGGACATCGAGCAGATGGCGGCTGTCATGCGCAGCCTTGGTGCTGTTATCGAATGGGACGGTGATCACAGGCTGAGACTCAACACGGACAACATCCACTCGTCGTGCCCGGATCGCGACGTTGTGGGCACTCTGCGTGGGAGCTTCCTTGTGATGGGAGCGTTGCTAGGCAGGATGGGCGAGGCGTCGTGCCCTCCGCCGGGCGGCGATGTGATCGGCCAGCGGCCCATTGACGTGCACCTGGAGGGATTCAGGGCGCTTGGGGCGGAGACGGCGGTGGACGGCGATACGTTCCGCGCCAAAGCAGCTCACCTCAAGGGTGATGTCTTCGTCGCTGATTACCCGAGCGTACTTGGCACACAAAACACGATGATGGCCGCCGCCATGGCCGAAGGGACGACTTCGATCGTCAACGCCGCAGCGGAGCCCGAGGTGCAGAACCTTGCGGCGATGCTGATCGAGATGGGCGCCAGGATCTC
>JBDSHD010000079.1:0-9022 GCA_039918655.1 Dehalococcoidia bacterium
CCAGATCGACCGTCGATCCAAGCTGGTGTTCACTGTGACCGGCCATGGCGCTGACCCGCATGGCCTCGTCGTAGCCCAGGACGCTCACCCAGTAGTTGAAGGTCGTCACTTGCTCGCTGTAGGACCGATAACCAGAGACGACCCGAATGTCGAAGCCCGACGCGTCGAGCATCTGCGTGAGCGCCGCGATCACGTCGCCGCGCAGCCGGGCGGAGTAGCCGGGTGCCACGTAGTCTGCTGTTATCGATGTCACTCCCGGCGGCGCATAATCGCTCGGGAGCGCGTGCTGCTTGTCCACCAGCGCAAGCAGGCCGACCCCCGTTGCGGGCGAGCCCGTCACCACAGGAGTCGGATCCGATGTCGGCGGGTCCGTCGCAACGGGACCGCTGGAGCCAGGGATCACGAGAACCTGCCCAACCTGCAGCGCCGCCGGGTCAGAGATGTCGTTGGCCGCCACAATCGCCTCCACGGTGACTCCATACAGTGCCGCTATCGCCCCCAGTGTGTCACCGGCAACCACCGTGTAGCTCAGACCATCCAGCAGCACTGTGGCCGACGGTGATGGCGTTCGGCTGGTTGCGGGAGATGGACTGGTTGACGGACTGGCCGTATCGGACGCCTGCTCGTCGTCGCCCCCGCAGGCCCCCACCAACGACAGTACGACGACCAGCGCTGCGAGTAATCGAATCACGTTACTAAAGACTACGCTTGAAGGGGCGCATTGGTCACGAAGCTGCGTCCCTCTTAACCCCTTGTAGGTCAGGCTTTCAGCCTGAAGAGGGAGGGGCGGCGAGCAATGAGCGGATGTGCGACAGGAGCGCCTCCCGCTCTGATTCGATTCCGTCGCCGAGCCGGGCGACTGCGACTGGTACGGCCCACGCCCTCACTTGCGCATCATCCAACTTGAGTACCCTGCGGTATGCGCGGGAGTACAACGCACGAAAGATCCGCCGCCCGACCACCGCCAGGATACGCAGGGTCAGAGCCGTTCCCGGTGGAGGATCGCCGAGTTGCAGGATCAGCATCGACCGCGCGTAGTCCGCCTCCGCCGGGCCGCGCGCCGCGTTGCTCCAGTCGATCACGACAGGCCGGCCGTTCTGCTCCATGACATTCGCGGGGTGGAAGTCGAGGTGACAAAGGCTGTCTCCGTCTGACAACCCGGCGAGCTGCTTCAACGCAGCATCCCTGAGTTCGTCCGGGATCTCCCTGGCCCTCTCGATTGTCGCTGTGTAGCGTTCGACTACAGGAGTCAGCGACAAGGGTGCCAGGACGGAGTTGAGCCCCGCGTGTGTCCGCCCACACTGCGAGGCGATCGAGTAGATGCGCCAGGGTTTGCGGCCTACCTCGGTGAGGAGGTCTGTGCCGTCTATCCTCTCCATGATCACGCCGAATCTACCGTTGACCAACTGGAATTCATAGACCTGCGGCACCCGGACGCCGGAATCGCTGGCCAGGCGTTGGTTGAATACTTGACCCATCGCACCGGCGGCGCTGAATCCCGCGCGGTACAAGCGCAGCGCCCTGCCGTCGTCGAGGACGTACATCTCAGCCTCCCGGCCTTCGCCAATCTTCTCCAAATTAGAGATGTCGAGGTCGAGCCTGGACTTGCTCATCGAGGAGCATCATACCGCCGGACGCAGTTGCCGGCCCGAAACTACTGCAAGTCGCGCTGGAGACCGTCGAACGCCACGGCGACTTCACTGCCGAAATCGGCCGCCTTTGGCTGCGTCACTCGCACCCACCAAATCGAGAGCCCGAGCAGGACGTCGTCACTCACCCAGGGGCTCTTCTGCTGAGGCAGCCCGTGGGACAAAGCCTGCGGAACCGACTGAATAACCTGAAGCTGTTGAACCATCACCTATAATTACGCTTTCGTAGTAATCGCAGGTTCTCCCCGATCCATTCCTTGCGGTGTCATAATCAACAACAACACTGATGGCAATAAATTACGACTCCTGGGCGCAAACATATGACTCCACGCGGAGTGCCAGTCCCGACGTCGTGCAACACCTCCGCAAGGCCCTGGGACCAGGCGTGGGAAGATCTCTGCTCGACATCGGTGGTGGAACCGGCAACCTGGCCAGGGCGCTGGCGCACGAGGGGTTCAGCGTTGTGCTGATCGACCACTCCATCGGCATGGCGAACCGGGCTCTATCTCGGCTGCGAAACGCCCCCGTGGTCGTTGGCGATGCCCAACAACTGCCGATCCGCAGCCAGTCGGTTGATTGCGCGATATCGGTGAAGGTCTTCAACCACCTGTCCCACCGCGAGCTGTACGCGCAGGAAGCTCGTCGCGTGCTGCGTGAAGGACCGTTCGTGATGCTGTACGCCTCCCGGGAAACGATCGCCGCCAACTGGATCTGCGAGTACGTGCCACAGCTGGCGACCGACGATCGCTACCAGCCGGAGGAGGAAACTGTGGGCGTCCTGCGCGATGCCGGGTTCCGGGAAGTCTCAGTGTCCAGGATGTGGTACGAGGGCGATGGCTCAGCTCAAGCGCTCAAGCACGACCCTGAGCGGTTTCTCGGTGCCATCGGGAATACGTCGCTCCTCTACCACCTCAGTACGACTGAGACGGCGCATGTCATTTCTCGGATCAGGGATGACCATGAATCGGGAAAATTGACCAGCACCATAGAGCGTTGCGCCGCCGGGGTGGCAGAGTTCGGGGATGGCTCCATTTTTGTCGCCAGGCCATGACACACGAGACCATTCGCGAAGCCACCGAAGCGGACCTGCCGCAGATCGTCGCCCTCCTCGCCCAACTCGACCCTGATGACCCGGGACGCGAGGACACGACGTCACCGCTCCCTGCCGCCTACCAGTCGGCGCTCCAACGATTGACGGGAGCGGGTCATAAGCTCTTCGTGCTTGATGATGGCAGCCGCCTACTCGGAACCCTGGCCCTTTACGTCGTGCCCAACATCTCCCACAACGGCTCCCCGTTCGCCGTCGTAGAGAACGTCGTAGTGGACGATCAGGAGCGATCAAAGAGTTACGGGAAGCTACTAATGGAACGCGCTGAGGAGACAGCTCGCGCTCTGGGCTGCTACAAACTAACGTTGACCAGCAACAAACGCCGCGCGGAGGCACACCGGTTCTACGAGCGCCTCGGCTTCCAGCGCTCGTCCGAGGGGTTCCGCAAGAACCTCTGATCCGGCGGGCAATGAACATCGCTGTGCGATAATTCAGCGGAGTTCTCCCATGAAGCGCCGCGGCAATCCCCTCGACATGTTCGCCGAGGCCGCACGCGAGCGAGCCGGGCAGAACGCCCCCCTTGCCACCCGTATGCGCCCCCGCACGTTCGACGAGTTCATCGGCCAGGATCAGATCGTGGGGCCGGGTAAGCTCCTTCGCCGCTCAATCGAGGAGGACCGCGTCCCATCGATGATCCTCTGGGGTCCGCCCGGTACCGGCAAGACGACGCTGGCGCGCATCGTCGCTGCTATGACGGGATCGCACTTCGAGACCGTGTCCGCGGTGTCGTCCGGCGTCGCTGATCTCCGCAGAATCGCCGACGAATCGCGGCGTCGCCTCGGCGAGCACGCGCAACGAAGCATCCTCTTCATCGACGAGATCCATCGCTTCAACAAGGCCCAGCAAGATGTCGTCCTGCCGTTGGTCGAAGAAGGCACCATCACCCTCGTCGGCGCAACGACCGAGAACCCGTCGTTCGAGGTGATATCGGCCTTACTCTCCCGCTCACGCGTGTTCCGCCTGGAGTCGCTGACGCCGGAGGATATCACCGGCATCCTCAAGCGCGCCCTGGCCGATAGCGAGCGTGGCCTCGGGGACATGAACGTCGAAGTCACCGATGAGACCCTGGACACCCTGGCGAACGCCGCCGCCGGTGATGCCCGCATCGCCCTCAACGCGCTCGAACTGGCGGCCCAGACAGCAACGCCCGGACCGAATGACGTGCGCGTCGTCGGGATGACGCAGATCGAAGAGGCGCTCCAACGTCGGGCGGCGTTGTACGACCGTGCCGGTGACTGGCACTACGACATCGCGTCCGCGCTCATCAAGTCGCTTAGAGGCTCCGACCCCGACGCCGCCCTGTACTGGCTGGCTCGGATGATCGAGGGCGGGGAAGACCCGCTATTCATTGCGCGGCGACTCGTGATCCTGGCGTCTGAAGACGTCGGTCTGGCGGATCCCCACGCGCTCTCGATCGCCGTTGCAGCGCAGCAGGCGGTTCACTTCATCGGAATGCCGGAGGGCTTCTATCCGCTGGCCGAGGCCACTCTCTACCTGGCGACCGCTCCGAAATCAAACTCCGTCGGCGCCGCGTTCGGGCAGGCGCTCGAGGATGCCCGCGCCACGATCGCTGAACCGGTGCCTCTGCATCTGCGAAACGCCGTCACGCCGCTCATGCAGTCGATGGGTTACGGTCGCGAGTATCAGTACGACCACGAACGTACGGACCATTACTCAAGCCAGCAGCACCTGCCGGACGGGCTGCGCGGCCGCAAGTACTACAAGCCGGGCGCGCTTGGCTACGAAGTGCAAATACGAGAGTGGATGGAGCGGTTGCGCAAGGACGTTAGCGGCTAACGACAGCCAACAGCGGCTCAGCCGTAGCAGGGGCGCGCACCCCCGTAAGACCCCCGACCAGCGTCTGCAGACTCACATCCTTGATCGTGGGATGACGGAACTTAGCATCGAGGTTGACGGTGAAGTGAAGGCGCCTACCGCGACGGCTAACGTTCAGCATCTCCACCCGGCGCAGGTCCGCCACGATGTCGCGTATCGTGCGTTGCGTCAGATTGAGCCCGCATGCGATGTCTGCGACTGACGAACCCGGCCTGGCCACCACGTACAGGATGACCGTTCCGTGTCGGGACCAGATACCCCAGCCATTTGTTGCCGCCGACTTCACCGTATTTCTACCTACACAATCATGAAAAGGAAAAGCGCGAGGCCTCAGCGCTACTTTGGGGGTGCGGCGACGAGAACCTTACGCGCTGTCCTCAATGTAGGTACTCCCCACATCCCTTCGGTTAAGCGGGGGTTACAGGCGTGTGAAGTCTCGGTGAGTTCGGATTTGTGGAAGAGCGCCAATTGGCCATTTACGGGCACCCCTGGTGTCGGTTACTTTCGCCTCAACGATGAGTGCACAGGCTATTGCGAAGAGCGCGACGGAGGCGCCCCCGTTCGCGCGGCACCTCCTCCCTCGCGTCATCGAACCGATGCTCCCGGAGGACGCGCCGGAGCCATTTGATTCGCCGGCGCACCTCTTCGAAGTCCTCTGGGACGGCATTCGCACTATCGCCTTCGTTGAACTGGGCAGAACTCGCCTCCAGGACCGCTGGGGGCGCGACATCACCAATCGCTTCCCGGAGATTGGGGACATTGCCAGCCAGGTCAGTGGCAGCGGCGTCGCGCTCGACGGCGTTATCGTTTGCCTCGACGATGAAGGACGGCCCGACTTCCGGCGCCTGGTGAACCGCCTCGGCATCGAGAACGCGGCCGTCGCCCAACAGGCGGCTGAGACGGTGCCTGTCACCTTCCAGGCGTTCGACCTCCTCTATCGCGAAGGTCAGCCCCTCGGCGGCTGGCCCCTGCGCCGCCGCAAGGACATGCTACGTAATCTCATTCGCGTTGGCGGCGCCCTGGCGGTGCCAGACTGGGTCGCCCAGGAAGGGATCGCCTTCTTCGAGGCGGCACGGCAACACGGGCTCCGTGGAATCGTCGCAAAGGAGATCGACAGCACCTACGGGCACGGTGAGCGCCGCCGGTCTTGGCTGACCATCCCCGTTTTTCACAAGGGCCAGTTCGTTATTGGCGGCTACACATACGGTGGTCGCTGGAAGCCACGCCTCGGGACAACACGACCGCCCGCGCCGGAGATCAAGGTCCTCGTCGGTCTGCTCAGGAACGACGGACATTTGGCTCTTTCTGCCGAAGTGCCGGTGGGGCTGAGCCCCGATGAGACGGCGACACTGCTGGTGCGCCTTGATGAGGCGGCTGCCCCGGAATGCCCCTTCGCTCCCGAACCACCGTCGTCCGGTCTCATCTCCTGGTGCCGGCCCGACCTCGTGGTCAGCGTCCGTTACGCCGAACAAAAGGCAGACGGTCGCCTCCGCTTCCCGGTAATCGAGGCGCTACGGCCCGACGTACCGGCGGCAGCCTGCACGCTCCGTGAGGACGCCGGTGTTCGGTAACTCCTTCGCCGGATGGGTCGTCAACACCGGGATCGCGTTCGTTTGGCTCGCGATCGCAGTCGGATCAGGCAGTTATTTCCTCGCCCTGGGCGCGGCGCTGTTCCTCGCCGTGTCGTTCCTCCTCGAACTGCCCTCAACCGACAGTGCCCAAGGAAACGCAGACGATACGGACGATCCCTGGAACTGGCCTTAGTCTGCCGCTTCGAGCATCCCTCGCAGGTCGTGCTTGTGTGCCAGGATATCCGCCCACATATCGCCCGCTTCCGCCACCCTGGCGCACGCATTCAGAATCGTGAAGTCTGCCGGATAGATGTCTGGCAGTTCGTCCCAGCGCACGGAAACTGATACGCCCGCCCAGGGCACAGGCCGCGGCGAGAAGATCGAAGCCAGCGTCTTCCCCTTCATGTTCTGGTTGTGATCGAAGAATATCTTCCCGGCGCGCTTCTTCGTGTTCCACTCCATGGTTATGTCACGTGGATGCGCCCTCACGAGAAACTTCCCGACCGTCTCGACCGCGGCCCGCGTGGTATCGTAGTCGAACTCGCGCCGGATTGGCACGTATACATGCAGGCCCGTCTTCCCCGTGGTCTTGACGAACGACGACAACGAGAGCGAGTCCAGCAGGTCTTTCAGCCACAGCGCGACCTCGCGCGTCTTCCGGAACGCCTTCATATTTAGCTCCGGCTCCGCGCCCTTTGCCTCTTCGCCCGAGTAGATGTACGGATCCAGGTCGAAAACGATGAAGTCGGGGTAGTTGAGACGCGACTCCTCGAACTGCCCGTCCGAGCCCGCGTAGCTCTCCGGCAGGTGATGCCCGTCCGGCTCCGGGTTCACGCGCGAGTACCAGGTGTGCAGCTCAATGTCCGCCAGCTGGCCCAGCCACATCAGCGTCGCCAGGTTGTCACAGATCAAGTACTCGCCGTCCGCCTCGTTCTGCCCGGACCACAGCGTGACCCGGCTAACGAAGCGGGGCAGCTCGCCCTCCCAGTGCTTCTGGTAGAAGTGTTTTGCCGCGATCCCGTTCGGGTAGCGCGTCAGCGTAAGCGGCCGGTCGCGCATGTGCGGGATCAGGTGGGGCGAGATGCCCGCAAGGTAGGTCAGCAGGTCTCGCTTCGTCAGCGCCCGCCTCCCCTGCCACTCCGGCCAGAACACTTTATCCAGGTTCGTGAGGGGCACCTTCTCGTCACCGACAACGAGCGTGAACGCGTCCTTTTTTTGGCCGAGTTGATCGAGTACATGCTGAACATCGTCCGCGGCAACGGCTGTCGCCTGCACCGAGGACGGCGCGACCGGAGCGGCGACCGGCACTTCCCGGCGCGCTTCCGTCGGTGACTTCTCGGCGAATCCTCGAAATGCCGGCGCACGCAGGTGGCCGTCGGCCGTCCACTCCGCGAATTGAACGCTCACAACCATCTCCGGCCGCACCCAGGTGATCTCCGATTCCTTCGCTCCGCGCCCGAACCGCATCGATCCCGCCTCGAATATGTCAAATGGCGATTCATCCGCGCCCAGGCCGTCGAGACGACGGCGGATATCGTCCAGCATCCGGTCATCGAACCCCGTCCCGACGTTGCCCGAGTAGACCAACCGCCCATCATCGTCATACTGGCCGATAACGAGCGACCCAAACGTCTTGCTCCGCCCTCCCGCGCCCTGCGTGAAGCCGCCGACCACGAACTCGTCGGTGCTCGTACCCTTGATCTTCAGCCACGTCTTCCCGCGGCGGCCGGACTCGTAGACGCTGTCCTTGCGCTTCGCCATCAAACCTTCCAGCCCGAGGTTGACCGCCGCCCTGTAAGCCTCCTCGCCATCATTCTCGAACGGCTCCAGCAGGAATACGTGACCCGTGGGCAACAACAATTGCTTGAGCAGGCTCCGCCGGTCAGACAAAGTCGCGCCGCGAAGGTCGTATCCATCTGCGTGCAGAAGATCGAATACGTAGAGGTAGACCGGAATCTGTTCCTCCATCCGCTTGATGTCCGCCTCCCGGACCAGGTTCAGGCACTGCTGAATCGTCTGGAAGGACGGGACGCCCCGCTCGTCGAGCGCCACGATCTCCCCATCCAGCACCATTCGCCGCTCCACCTGCTGCCTCAACTCTTTCACGATCGTCGGGTACTGCCGCGTCGTGTCCAGCCCGCGCCGGGAGCGGATCTTGACGGCGTCCCCGTTGATCGTCACGACCGCGCGAACGCCGTCCAGCTTCGGGTCGAAGAACCACTCCGGCGACGAGAAAGGGCGCTCGGATAGCGTCCCCTGCATCGGCTTGAACGAACGGAGCGACGGTGACGCCTTCGCGCCGGGGACATCGCCCGGCCGCACGAACAGGCGCTCTCGCTGCCGGTCAGGGAGTCTCCCCGCGACAATGTCCTCGATGCGCAGGCCGGACACCACCGACTGGTCCTCGTCCAGGATCTCACGAGCCGGTCCGGCCCAGGCGTCCTTGTGCTTCATGAATAGCCAGTCGTTCTCACCTTGCTTCGTCTTCACTAGCGTGAACGACCCCTTCAGCTTCCGGCCGTTGAGGAAGAACGAGAGCTTCCCCTTCGCCAGCCCGTCGATCATCCGTCTCTCCGCTTCCTCGCGATCCTCGAACGGCACCAGTCCGCCCTCGTCCGGCGAATATGTGCCCGCGTCCCAGACGATCACCTGCCCGGCGCCATACTCCCCCTTCGGGATCACCCCCTCGAACCCGGCGTAGTCCAGCGGGTGGTCTTCAACAATCACCGCCAACCGCTTCTCAGCCGGGTCCAGCGACGGCCCCTTCGGGATCGGCCACGACTTGAGCACGCCGTCGAACTCCAGCCGGAAGTCGTAATGCAGACGAGTCGCCGCGTGCTTCTGGATCACGAACATCA